>CAVEYH010000008.1:0-3267 GCA_963620055.1 bacterium
TTAAAAAAGTATGTTATAATCGCATTACACTTTATTATAATAAAGTACATAAAAGATTTTAGACAAGAATTATTACAAATGCGATAACGCAAACGGTGTCCACCAAAAAGGAGAAAAAAGACAGTGCCGAACGATAAAGAAGAGATATTACGAGCGAGTGTGACGGGGATATTTTGCGGTTACGGATACGAGCGTTACAGACCTGCACGATTCGAGTCATACGAGGTTTACCGCAAGAACAAGGACTATATTGACGGCGACACGATAATTACGCTTACGGATGCCGGCGGCAAGTTGCTTGCGATTCGTCCGGACGTGACGTTGTCCATTATAAACGATTTACCACAAGACGGCAAACCGCGCAAGTATTTTTACGACGAGAGCGTGTTTCGTCGCGACAGTTGCGGAGAATATCATGACCTTCGTCAGATCGGCGCGGAGTATGTCGGTGGAATCGACTTGTATCCCGAGTGCGAGATCGCTATGCTTGCGGTAAAGACACTCGGTTTTCTTGGTGAAGATTATGTGTTGGCAGTTGGCAATATGGATGTTGCGGAGGCCTTTATAAAGCCGCTAAATTTAGTTGAAGAAGATTTACAAAAAGCACTTGTATATATTCGGCAAAAAGCATTCCACGAACTAAAAAAACTGTTAAAAGCCGCAGGAACCAATGAGGAAAATATTGATAAACTCATTGCGATTGTGTCTGTTGAAGGCGAACCGAAATTCGCATTGAAAGTGGTTGAAGCGGTAGCGAACGGGAATGAGGAAGCCGAACGTGCGGTCAACGAACTTAGAGTGCTTACCGATGCGCTTGATCGTTGCGGATACGGCGACAAAATCAAGTTAGACTTTTCGCTCATAGACAATTTTCGTTATTATAACGGTGCGGTGTTCCGCGGTTACGTTCGCGGTGCGGCGCAAGCGGTCATTCGTGGCGGCCGTTACGATAACATGTTAAAGCGCATGGGTAAGACAGGAAAGGCGGTAGGATTTGCGCTTGATTTTGACGTCGCAAGCCAATTAAAAGGCGAAGCCGAGATTGAAACCGTGACCGTAAAGCGTAGCGGACTGAGCGTAGCCGAGACGTTGATGGTAGCCGAAAAAGTTGTGTCCGACGGCAAGCGTGTCAAGGTTTGCGAAAACAACGACGAAGGAGAAAGACTATGATTCGAGTAGCATTACCGAAAGGCCGCATGGGGGACAAGGTTTATTCGATTTTTGAAGCGATCGGTTACGGCTCGCGCGACATTGGCGGAGACAATCGTCGGCTTGTATTCGAGTCCGATAACGGCAAGGTAAGTTTCATTCTTGTCAAACCATCTGACGTTAGCGTGTATGTCGAGCGTGGAGCGGCAGACCTTGGAGTTGTCGGTAAAGACGTACTGATGGAAAAGACTCCGGACGTATACGAAATACTCGATTTGTGCGTCGGAAAATGTAAAATCGCGGTTGCAGCAAAGAACGGTTGGCACGATGATCCGTCCAGACCTTTGCGAGTGGCTACAAAGTATCCCAACATCTCAAAAAGCCATTATGCCGAGGAAGGCAGAAGAATAGATATAATAAAACTAAACGGCTCTATTGAGCTTGCTCCGATTTTAGGCATGAGCGATGTTATAGTTGACATTGTCGAGACAGGAACAACACTAAAAGAGAACAATCTAGGCGTTGTGGAAGTATTCGCAGAGTCCAGTGCACGCCTTATCGCAAACAAGAGTGCATATAACCTATATACGGCAGAGATGCGCGGACTGATCGAGAAGATCAAAGCAGAGTTATAGTAAGCATTACGGAGAAAAATTATGATAAAAATTTACCGCGTGGGTGGAATAGCCCGTGAAGAGATACTAAGACGAAATAACTTGCCGGATCTAAGAAAAGCGGAAGAAACGGCAGCGGAGATAATCGCAGAAGTTAGAAAAAACGGTGACAGCGCATTAAAGTCATACACGGAGAAATTCGACGGCGCGAAACTTGACAGTATTTTAGTTGATAAAGCAGAGATAGACGAAGCGTACAACGAAGTCGGTGAATATTTTATAGAGACATTGCGCCAAGCGGCAGAGAATATTCGCGAGTTTCACGAAAAGCAAAAGCGAGTCGGATTTTCGTATGTACGGACGGACGGAACAATGCTCGGACAGCGCATAATGCCGGTAGCGCGTGCTGGTGTGTATGTCCCGGGCGGTACGGCAGCGTACCCCTCAACGGTGTTAATGGATGTTATTCCGGCCGTTGTAGCCGGCGTAAAAGAGATTGCCATGACCACACCGCCACAAAAGAACGGAAAAGTCAAGCCCGAGATTTTGGCTGCGGCAAAGATAGCGGGAGTTAGCGAAATCTATAAAGTCGGTGGAGCACAAGCGATAGCCGCGCTTGCATACGGCACGGAAAGTATCAAACGTGTTGATAAGATCGTGGGCCCCGGCAATGCGTTCGTGGCGGCAGCGAAGAAAGCGGTTTCGGGTGAAGTGGGAATTGACATGTTTGCAGGGCCGAGTGAGATTTTGATTATTGCTGACGGCAAGGCAAATCCCGATCACTTAGCAGCAGATATGTTGTCGCAAGCTGAGCACGACAAAATGGCATCGGCAGTGCTTGTCACCACGTCACAGAGCGTTGCAGAAAAGACGGCCGAGCTTATCGAAAAGAGACTATCGGAGCTTCCGCGCGAGGAGACAGCGCGCACTTCGATAGAAAACAATGGCAAAATAATCGTCGTAAAGAGCCTTGTCGAGGCGATAGAGATTACGGACGCACTTGCGCCCGAGCATCTTGAGATCGCTACATTCGATCCCGAATCAGTGCTTGACAGTGTACACAATGCAGGTTCGATATTTTTAGGGGAATATTCCCCCGAGCCCGTCGGCGATTACTTCGCAGGGCCAAATCATACGTTACCCACATCCGGCACGGCCAGATTTTCATCACCGCTAGGTGTTGACGACTTTATTAAACGGTCAAGTTTTATAAAGTATTCGCGCGAAGCGCTAGAGAAAAACGGTGCGAGGATCGCAGACTTTGCCGAGCGTGAAGGCTTGTCGGCGCATGCACGTAGCATCACGGCACGAACGGAGAATAAGCAATGACGGATAAATTTTTTTCGGAGCGGTTTCGTGAACTTACCCCGTATATCCCCGGCGAACAACCGCGCGGAATAAGCGGGTTGATAAAGCTAAACACCAACGAAAACCCATATCCGCCTTCACAGAAAGCAGTAAAAGCCGGTAAAGATCGATTAAAAAACCTCAACCTATATTCGGA
>CAVEYH010000008.1:3277-4654 GCA_963620055.1 bacterium
TATTCGGATCCGACGGGAGCGGAGTTAAAGATGACACTTGCGACATATCACGGCCTTAGCTCGGAAAACGTAGTGCTAGGTAACGGTAGCGACGAATGTCTATCATTACTGTTTGCCGGTTTTACCGATAGAGGAGCAGTGTTTCCGGATATAACGTACGGTTTTTACAAAGTGCTTGCCGGCTACTACGGAGTGAGTGTTACCGAAATACCGCTTAAATCTGATTTTACAATCGATATAGACGACTATGTAGACACAAAAGGCACAATTTTTATTGCTAACCCGAATGCCCCAACGGGCATAATGCTCACTAGGAACAAGCTCGAGAAATTTGCCAAGCTTAACGAAAATCGACTGATTGTCGTGGACGAAGCGTATGTTGATTTTGGCGGAGAGACTGTCGCAAATCTAGTTAAAACATTAAAGAACGTAGTAGTTGTACGCACGTTTTCAAAGTCACGTTCGCTTGCCGGAGGACGGCTCGGGTACATACTTGCGCCCGAGAATATTGCAAACGATCTCGAACGTTTGAGAAATTCGCTTAACCCTTATAATATAAATTCAGTGACGCTTGCCATGGGTAAAGCATCCGTGCTCGACGATGGCTATTTTCGCAAGAACCTCGGCAAAGTGATTGCCGAACGCGAAAGAACTGCAGACGGATTGAGAAAGCTCGGTTTTAGAGTGCTTGATAGCGCAACGAATTTTCTGTTTGTTTCTCCGCGAGACGGTGACGGCAGGCGACTGTATGACGAATTACGTCGGCGCAACGTGTTAGTTAGATATTTTGATAAACCGAGACTACGAGAATTTTGTAGAATCAGTATAGGCGATAAATCCGCTACAAACAAGTTATTGACTGCGGTAAAAGAGATTTATGCACAATAAAGGAGTAAGTTATGCGAATAGCCGATATTAAACGTAAGACAAACGAAACCGAGATTGAAGTAAAACTCAATCTTGACGGGAGTGGCAGAGCCGAGATAAAGACCGATTGCGGATTTATGAAACACATGCTTGAACTATTCGCACGTCACGGCAGTTTTGACCTTGTCGTCACGGCAAAAGGCGACAGCGAAGTGGATTTTCATCACACGGTCGAAGATACCGGCATCACTCTCGGCAAGGCATTTACTAAGGCATTAGACGACAAACGCGGCATCGTGCGTTATGGCTTTATGGCAATGCCTATGGATTTGACACTAGTGCTCGCTGCTGTCGATTTGTCTGGACGTACCGCGCTCAATTACGACCTTAAAATTCCGGCGGAAAAAATCGGCGATTTTGATACGGAACTTGCCCGCGAATTTTGGACAGGATTTTCGCGCGAGTGTCCCGGGGCTTATCATTTTGTCGAGCTTGCGGGCGATGACAGTC
>CAVEYH010000008.1:4664-19283 GCA_963620055.1 bacterium
CCACATTATCGAAGCATCGTTCAAAGGAATGGCGCGCGCGTTAAAGACGGCAGTTGCGATCGATCCAAAGCATTCCGATGAAATCCCATCCACAAAAGGAGTATTATAGATGACAGGCATAATCGATTACGGCGCAGGCAATCTTTTCTCACTTATCGGCGGAATAAAAGCCGTAGGAGGCGAAGCAAAAATTTCGTCCGACAAGCGCGAACTTCTCGCATGCGACGAACTTATTTTGCCGGGCGTGGGTGCATTCCGTCCCGCTATAGAAAAATTGACAGCGAGCGGACTCGATCGTGTCATTCGCGACTATGTACGAGGCGGAGGTAAACTGCTCGGCATTTGTCTAGGCATGCAACTACTGTTCGAGCGTAGTTTTGAATTCGGTGAAACTGCGGGACTGGGACTTGTCGGCGGAGATATACTACCACTTGCGGACAGTAAAACGGTCAAAGAAAAATGTTTGAAAGTCCCCGAAATCGGTTGGAATTCGCTAAAAATTTTGAAATCGCACGCGCTCACAAAGAATATCTCGGACGGTGATTTTGTGTACTACGTTCATTCGTTTTACGCACCAAAGGGCGAATATACGGTAGCGACATCCGATTATGGCGAAATCGTCAGCGGTATTGTTGCGTCGGGTCAAGTGACAGGCTGTCAATTCCATCCGGAAAAGAGCGGCGAAGTCGGATTAAAAATTCTCGGTTCGTTTGTGACAAGGAGAAAAGCATGATAATTTTACCTGCAATAGATCTCATAGACGGCAAGGCAGTGCGACTTACATGCGGTGACTATGCCAGTGTAAAGACGTACTCAACGGACGTTCGAGCCGTTGCAAACGATTTCAAAGCAAGCGGAGCCGAGTGGTTGCACGCTGTCGACCTTGACGGAGCAAAATCGGGCGAGCCGAAGAATTTTTCGGCAGTCGAAAAGATAGTGTCCGTAAACGGTCTAAAAGTAGAGATCGGCGGAGGAATACGCACCGAGGACACGATAAAACATTATTTTGATATAGGCGTGAGCCGTGTGATTTTTGGTACCGTGGCCGTAAAAAATCGTTCGTTTACCGAAAGCATGATTGCAAAATACGGCGACAAAATAGCCGTGAGTCTGGACGCGAAAAACGGTGCTGTCATGTTGGACGGATGGCTTAACCACGATGGAATTGTAAATAATAAAGAGTATCTCGATTTAGCAAAAGAACTCGCAAAAGTCGGGCTAAAAACGCTTATTTATACCGATATATCGCGTGACGGCATGTTATCCGGTATCGATGCGAACGCATACAAAGAATTAGCGATTGCCACGGAGAACAAGACTAATATTATCGCTTCGGGCGGTGTTACAACCATAAGCGATATAATAAATTTGAAGAATGCAGGTGTATACGGGGCCATCGTAGGTAAGGCGCTTTACGAGGGTAGAATCGATTTGACCGAGTGCATAGACGTCGCAAAAGGCGGTGAAACTTGCTGACGAAACGTGTTGTGCCGTGCCTTGACGTGCGCGACGGCAAAGTCGTAAAAGGTGTTAACTTTGTAGGTATAAGAGAAGTCGGTGATCCCGTAGAGCTTGCTAGGCGATATTCCGACGGCGGAGCAGACGAGTTGGTATTTTACGATATTACCGCATCCAGCGACGGCAGAAAACTGTTCACCGACGTGTTGGAATCGGTTGCAAGCAACGTGTTTATTCCGCTTACGGTTGGAGGAGGAATCGCTTCACTTGACGATTTTGATCGCGTGTTAAGAGCGGGTGCAGATAAAGTGAGCGTCAATTCCGGAGCGATTCGCGACCCGAGGCTTATCGCAAGAGCGGCGGATAAGTATGGTAGTCAGTGCGTGGTATTGTCGCTCGACGTAAAACGTGTGGGCGGTAAATTCACATTGTTTTCCAAAGGTGGCAGAGAAAACACCGGACTTGATGCTGTGGAGTTTGCAGTACGAGGTGTAGATTTTGGCGCCGGCGAGCTTGTCATAAACAGTATAGATGCCGATGGTGTGCGAAACGGTTTCGATGTTGAGATGCTCGGTGCATTCGCATCGGTGTGTAAAGTCCCGATAGTGGCTTCCGGCGGTGCCGGTAGTCCACTCGATTTTGTAAAAGTTTTTGACATTGACGGAGTGGATGCTGCACTTGCCGCAGGAATTTTTCACGAAGGCAAAACTACCGTTGCGGAAGTAAAACAGACGATGAAGAATGCGGGAATAGCCGTAAGATTGTAATACTCGCAAAAACAGAGGAGACACATAAATGTTCGATATAAGTAATCTAAAATTTGATGAAAACGGTCTGATCCCGTGCATAGTGCAAGATACAGATACGCGAGAAGTGCTTACGTTAGCATACATGAATGCCGAGAGCCTTGCCATAACGCTTGACAAGAAAATGACGTGTTTTTACTCACGTTCGCGCAAAAAACTGTGGCTAAAGGGCGAAACGAGCGGGAACTATCAGCACCTTGTGTCACTCACGGCAGATTGCGACGGCGATGCGTTGGTTGCGCTTGTAAAAAAGGACGGGCCGGCTTGCCACACGGGTAGCGAGAGTTGCTTTTTTAATTCGGTCTATAATGATAGCGGGAGCAAAGAATCGTTCACTCTAGAAACACTATACAAACTTCTTGCCGAGCGTAACGAACTTCGCCCCGACGGCAGTTACACGACGTATCTATTCAACAAGGGCAAGGAAAAGATTCTCAAAAAAGTCGGTGAGGAATGCACTGAAGTCGTGATTGCGGCAATGAAAGACAATAAAGAAGAGACAGTGTTTGAGATTTCCGACCTATGCTATCACGTCTTAGTGCTTATGGTTTCGGCAGGAATTTCTACGGGTGACGTATTGAAAGAACTTGAGAGTCGTCACGTCGTTGACAAAAAAGTCAAACAGGAAACAATGCAATGATTACTTCGTCGCTACATAATCATTGTACATATTGCGACGGCAAGGATACACCGGTTGCCATGCTAGTTGCTGCATCTATGGCAGGCATAACCGATTTTGGGCTATCGAGTCACTCATATTGTGACTTTGATCCCACGATGTCAATGCGTTCCGAGCGCAAATACATTAACCGCATCAACAAGCTAAAACGCGAAAATACGCTAAAAACACGTCTGTATCTCGGTGCGGAGGAGGATTATTTTGCGCCCGTAAAATTCCGTGACGAGTATGATTACATAATAGGTTCGGTGCATTTTGTGCCGGCAGGGAGCGGATTGTCGGCGGTTGATATTTCGGCCGAGATTTTGAGAGAAACGGCGGACAAATTTTACAGCGGTGACGGATATAGGCTTATCGAAGAATACTACCGTTATGTTATAGCCGAAGCAAACCGTAAGCCCGATATTTTAGGTCACTTTGACCTTATCAAGCGGTATGGTAGCGGTATTGCGGACCTTAATAGTAACAAGTATCGCGAAATAGCCGTCTACGCTCTTGACGATTGCTTAAAGACGAATGTGATTTTTGAAGTCAATTACGGAGGAACCGAAAAGCGAGCGATTTTATCTCCGTATCCCGACGCTTTTTTGTTAAAGAGAATATGCGAAAGAAGAGGAAGAGTGACCGTGTCGACAGATTGCCACGATCGTGCATTGATTGCCAACGGTCTGCACGACGGAGAAAGATATCTTGCGTCGCTAGGGTTTAGTTCTATTACGATAATGCGCAACGGACAGTTTACGGAAGAAAAAATTCACGAGTGACTCGCAAAAAAGAAAAATATCGGTATAAAAATTTTTAGTTATCAAAGTAGCTCAATCGGTTGCAAAAAAAATTTTGATATGTTATTATGTTACCATGTTAGAGAGATTTTCCCTTAACGCGAGTGGAACGCGCCGCCGCCGAATCAAGCAGAAATACCGCTTTGGGCTAGTTGCGCTCGTAGTGCGGACTAAGACGGGAAACTGCGCTCTCGTAGGGAATATTACATAGGCTAATAACGCAAACGCATAGTAATAATGCGCTTGCGTTTTTCTTTATCTTTGGAACTAATTTTCTTTGGAGGTATATATGGCAAAAGTGCTCGTAGCAATGGGATCGAAAAGCGACCTCGAAGTCGTAAAACCGGCAGTACAGATTCTAACTAAATTCGGAATAGACACCACCGTCAAGGTGATGAGCGCACACCGCACACCGGATACCGTACGCGACTATGCGACGGAAAAATACGGAGACTTCGATATTTTTATCGCGGCGGCAGGTAAGGCGGCGCATCTAGCCGGATTTATCGCGGCTTTTACGACAAAACCGGTCATAGGTCTTCCGGTCAAAAGCTCGACTTTGGACGGACTTGACAGCTTACTGTCGGTAGTGCAGATGCCTTCCGGAGTGCCTGTAGCCACGGTTGCGATCAACGGCGGACTCAATGCGGGAATTTTGGCAGCGCAAATGCTGGCGATCTCGGACAAGGCGCTAGCCGAAAAACTCAAGGATTATCGCGCGGAGAATGCGAGAGAAGTATTGAACACGAATATCAATTTAACGGAGGAACTATAAAATGGAAAAACGCGAACAATTGTACGAAGGCAAGGCAAAAAAAGTCTTTGCAACCGACAACGAAAAAGTCGTACTTGTTTCATATAAGGACGATGCAACCGCATTCAACGGTCTAAAAAAAGGCCAGATCGCAGGAAAAGGCGTGATCAACAACCGTTGCACTAATCTTATTTTCAAGATGCTCGAAAAGCATGGTATCCCCACGCACTATATCGAAGAAGTTTCACCCACGGATACCTTCGTTAAAAAAGTGCAGATCGTGCCACTCGAAGTTATCGTGCGTAACGTGGCGGCAGGTTCGTTTTCAAAGCGTTACGGAGTAGAAGAAGGCACCCCCTTAAAGTCTGTCGGTTTTGAGTTTAGCTATAAAAACGATGAACTAAGCGATCCAATGATCAACGACTTTTATGCACTTGCGATGGGACTTGCCACCCGCGAAGAGATCGAAACCATTCGTTCAATGGCATTCAAGGTCAACGACATACTAAAAAAATTTTTCAAAAAGATCGGTCTCGATCTTATCGACTTCAAACTCGAATTCGGCAGATACGACGGTAAAATTATTCTTGCCGACGAGATTAGCCCCGATACTTGCAGACTTTGGGACAGTGTGACTCACGAAAAACTCGACAAAGACCGTTTTCGTCGTGACCTCGGCGGAGTGGAAGACGCATATAAAGAAGTAATGAAAAGACTCAGCGGAGTAGCTAATGACTAGAACTAGATCGGTTATTTTACCCGAAAGCGACTTCGTCAGAAAAGAAGCGTGCGGCATTATAGGTATCGCATCGAAAGAAAAGCGAGAGCTTGCGCACGACATCTATTTCGGCTTATTTGCGCTTCAACATCGCGGACAAGAGAGTGCGGGCATAGCCGTGTCGTACGATTCCAGAAAAGTTTACTACTATAAAAAAATGGGGCTTGTCAACGAAATTTTTGACGAAGACAAGTTAAATGCATTTCCTCAGTCAAAGTACGGAATAGGACATGTTCGCTATTCGACGACGGGATCGAGCAATGTAGTCAATGCTCAGCCGGTAGTGTTTTACGGCAGATGTGGAAGAATGGCCGTCGCACACAACGGCAACATCGTAAATTGCGACGTGATCAAGAGCCGACTTATTCGCGAAGGGCATATTTTTCAAAGTTCGATCGACAGTGAAGTCATCGCAGCTCTTATAAATTTATACAGTAACGACGGCGTTACGGCAGGCGTTGAGCATGCGTGTAAGGAGCTTGTCGGAGCGTATGCGCTTGTGATTTTGGCAGACGATAAACTAGTGGCGGTACGCGATCCGTTGGGACTAAAACCGCTGTGCATGGGTGACATTAACGGTGACATCGTGTTTGCATCGGAGACATGTGCGTTAGATGCGCTCGGAGCAAACTTTATTCGAGATCTAGCCCCAGGTGAAATCGTTACCGTAGACAGTGACCACAATATGGAGAGTGAATTTTTACCGTCGGGAGGTCGACGTTCATGCATTTTTGAGTATGTTTACCTCGCTCGCGGCGATTCCAAAATAGACGGAGTAAACGTGTATGATGCACGTTACGAGTGTGGAAAAATGCTTGCCGAGAGATTCAAAATCGACGCAGATGCCGTAGCCGGCGTACCCGATTCCGCGATAGTTTCCGCACGAGGATACAGCGAAGTTTCGGGCGTGCCGTACATCGATGCATTGAGCAAAAACCGCTACATAGGCAGAACGTTTATTCAACCGAGTCAGTCGATGCGCGAAAACAGTGTGAAGATAAAACTCAACGCAATGCGATCGAACATTCGCGGCAAGAGGCTAATTATTATCGACGATTCGATTGTGCGTGGTACTACGAGCAGGAAAATCGTTAATTTGCTGCGCGAGAACGGCGCAAAAGAAGTACATATGCTTATCGCGTCACCCGTTGTCGCTTTTCCGTGTTTTTTCGGTGTAGACATGGAGTCGAAAGATCGGTTGATAGGAGGGTACAAAAGCGAAGACGAAATCTGCAAAGAGATCGGGGCGGACAGCTTGCATTATTTACCGATGGAATGTTTAACCAAGGCTTGTGGCGGAGAAAAGTGCGCATTTTGTACCGCTTGTTTTGACGGCGACTATCCGATCGAAGTCGATAAATACAACTGCGGTAAATTTGTGTTAGAGATTTAAGAAGAAGGAGAAAATCATGATCGATTATAAAAGTGCCGGTGTGGACGTCGAGGCGGGCTACAGCGCGGTCAAAATGATGAAAGAATACGTTCGTTCGACTTACGATAAAAACGTAGTCGGCGACCTAGGAAGTTTTGGCGGATTTTACGCCCTTGACGACAGCCCTAACGGCGACGTGCTTGTCGCAGGAACAGACGGCGTCGGTACAAAATTGAAATATGCGTTTGCGACCGGTAAAAACGATACCGTCGGTATAGACTGTGTGGCAATGTGTGTAAACGATATCGTGTGCCAAGGTGCAAAGCCGTTACTGTTTCTCGACTATATCGCACTCGGCAAACTTGTCCCGCAAAAAGTCGCAGACATTGTCAAAGGCGTTGCGGAAGGATGTCGCCTAGCCGGTTGTGCCCTAATCGGCGGAGAAACCGCGGAAATGCCCGGATTCTATCCCGAGGACGAATTTGACTTAGCGGGTTTTTCGGTTGGCATCGCAAAGCGGAACAAGGTTATAAACGGAGCAGACATTAAAAAAGGCGACAAGTTGATCGGCTTGCGTTCGTCTGGTGTCCACTCGAACGGATATTCGCTCGTAAGAAAGCTTTTCCCCGTGGACGACAAAGCAACGTTTGAGTATTGCGATGCGATCGGCGGAATACCTGCGGATATTTTGCTTACACCCACGCGTATCTATGTTAAAACAGTGCTCGCACTTATCGAGAAAGTGACTGTCAAGGGCATCGCTCATATAACCGGAGGCGGTTTTATCGAGAATATTCCCAGAATATTGCCGGAAGGACTAGCGGCAAAAATTGATCGCGATTCGTACAAATTGCCGCCATTGTTTAGCGAGCTACAACGTCGCGCGGGCATACCGTACGAAAAAATGTGCAATACATTCAATATGGGCATAGGCATGGTGCTTGCCGTTGACAAGACGGACGCAGAAAAAACGATCGAGATATTAAAAGAACTTGGCGAAGATCCCGTTGTGCTCGGCGAAGTAGTGGACGGCAAAGGCGTGATTCTATGAAAAGGCTGTGTGTTTTTGCATCCGGCGGTGGAACGGATTTTCAGAGCGTGATTGACGGAGTCAACAGTGGTAAGATCGACGGCAAGATTGTGTTGTTTGTTGCATCTCGCCCCGATATTTACGCCATAGAACGTGCGAAACAGAACGGAATAGAGACTGTTGTTTATCGCAAACGCGACTATGAGAGCATGGAAAAGATGTATGACGCAATCATTCCCGTGTTAAAGGAAAAGAGTGTTGATTTGATAATACTTGCAGGATACTTGACTGTACTGTCACCGAACATTGTGACCGCTTTTAGAAATAAGATTATCAATATTCATCCGTCACTAATACCGAAATATTGCGGAGACGGCTATTACGGCATGCGCATTCACGAAGCGGTGATAGCGGCAGGCGAAACCGAATCGGGCGCGACAGTCCATTTTGTCGACGAAGGCACGGACACCGGCAAGATTATAAAGCAGAGAAAAGTTAAAGTTTTTCCGAGCGACACACCCGAAACATTGCAAAAAAGAGTACTTGACGTCGAGCACGAGCTTTTACCGGATGTCGTGGCAGAACTTTGCAAAGAATAGAATATAACGGACAAAATCAAAAGCGGAAAGGAGAAACATCGTATGAAAAAAAGAGCACTTATCAGCGTATCAGACAAGACAGGTATAGTAGATATCGCAAAACGTCTCGAAAAACTCGGCTACGAGATTATATCCACCGGCGGAACGGAAACCGTACTCAAAAACGCAGGTGTAAAGACTATCAATATCAGCGAAATTACAGGTTTTCCGGAGTGTCTTGACGGCAGAGTAAAGACGCTTCATCCCAAAGTACATGCGGGCTTACTTGCAATGCGTAGCAATCCCGAGCACATGGCACAGTTAGAAAAACTCGGTGTAAACACGATAGACGTCGTGATTGTCAATCTTTATCCGTTCAAACAGACGATCATGCGCGGAGCGAGCTTTGCCGAAGCTGTCGAGAACATCGACATTGGCGGACCTACCATGCTTCGTTCGGCCGCAAAGAATTATCAGGATGTCATAGTCATTGTTGACCCCGGCGATTACGAAAAAGTATTTGCGGAGATGGAAAACGGTAACGTCAGCCTAGAAACGCGAAAGTACCTTATGTACAAAGTTTATCGTCATACCGCAGTATACGACACCTTGATATCGAACTATCTTGAAGAGCAACTCGGTATCGAGTTTCCTGGCGAACTTACTTTGGCTTACGAAAAGAAAGAGCAAATGCGTTATGGCGAAAACCCACATCAAAAAGCAGCCGTCTACGGCGAAGTTTTACCCGTATATAATTCGCTCATTAACGCCGAACAGCTTAATGGCAAACAACTGTCATACAATAACATAAACGACACCAACGGTGCGATCGAACTATTGAAAGAATTCGACGAAACTACCGTTGTTGCGGTCAAACATGCCAACCCTTGCGGAGTAGCTTCCGCGCCTACTGTTTTGGAAGCATACAAGTCAGCATACGCTGCCGATCCAGTATCGATATTCGGCGGAATAGTGGCATTTAACGATACTGTTGATAAGGCTACGGCGGAAGAAATGGTTAAGATTTTCTTAGAAATAGTAGTTGCACCGGATTTTACGCCGGAGGCAGTCGAAATACTAAAAAAGAAAGTCAATTTGCGCGTATTAAAGCTAAAAGACGTGGCGAAGAAAAATCCCGTCGGTGTCATGAAATTTAAGAAAGTTTACGGCGGACTTGTCGTGCAAGAGAGCGATAGTTCCGTGTACGAAAAAGCGGAAGTAGTTACGAAAAAAGCCCCGACATGCGCGGAGGAAGAGACAATGAAATTTGCCATGAAAGTCGTAAAGCATTGCAAGTCTAACGCAATAGTACTCGCAAAAGGGAAGCGCACGCTAGGCATAGGTGTGGGACAAACCAACCGTATTTGGGCAGCAAAGCAAGCGATCGAGCACAGCAACGAAAGCACTGTGGGAGCGGTACTCGCATCCGATGCGTTTTTCCCGTTTAGCGACTGTGTGGAAGCGGCCGCGGAAGCAGGAGTTACCGCTATTGTACAGCCGGGCGGGAGTATTCGCGATCGCGAGAGTATAGATGCTTGCAACGCTCACGGTGTAGCAATGTGCTTTACCGGCGAGAGACATTTTAAACACTAATCGGCAGAAAGATCAAGAATAAAATTATCGGAGAAAAACTATGAATATTCTCGTGATAGGCGGAGGCGGACGAGAACACGTCATCGTCAAAAAGCTAAAAGAAAGTAAGAAAACGGACAGGCTTTATTGTTTGCCCGGCAATGCAGGTATAGCCGAGGATGCGATATGCTTAGATGGCAAAGCAACAGATTTTAATAGAATAAAAACAGCAGTAAGGGAGCACAACATTGACTTGGTGTTTGTCGCACCCGATGACCCGTTGAGTCTTGGGCTTGTGGACGAATTGAATAGGATCGGCGTGCGCGCGTTCGGTCCGATAAAAGATGCAGCAAGGTTAGAAGGAAGCAAGGCGTACTCAAAAGATTTCATGCGTCGTCACGGTATCCCAACAGCAAGCTACGAGTGTTTTTCGAACTATGAATCTGCACTAAAATATATACGGACGACAAAATTTCCGCTGGTCATAAAAGCCGTACTTATATGCCACTCGCTTACGGATGCGGAAGATGGACTAAAAAAACTTATGCTCGATCGCACGTTCGGCGATAGCGGGAAAACCGTCGTTGTCGAGGAATTCTTGACCGGCAGAGAAGTTACGGTACTTGCGTTTACCGACGGCAAGACGATAAAGTGTATGCTGTCGTCACAAGATCACAAGCGCGCATATGACGGAGACGAAGGACTAAATACCGGCGGAATGGGCGCGTTCGCACCCTCACCATATTTTACGGACGAGCTTTTTCACGAAGCGGAAAAGAATATCTTTATACCCACGATCGAAGGCCTACGCACCGACGGCATTACCTATAAAGGAGTCATTTATTTTGGACTAATGATGACCGCAGACGGAGTTAAAGTCATCGAATACAATTCGCGTTTCGGAGATCCCGAGGCGGAAGCGGTGTTACCTCTGCTAAAAACCGACCTTGTCGATATAGTAAATGCTTGTATTGACGGTACACTCGATAAAATCGATATCGAATGGCAAAATCGAACGGGATTTACCGTGGTTGTCGCGAGTGGCGGATACCCCGAAAACGTTGTCAAAGGCTATAAAATAACGATCGGCAAGCTGGACGGAGTCACGCTATATCACGCCGGCACAGCCGTAAACGACAAAGGCGAACTTGTGACGAACGGAGGCAGAGTGTTTGACGTCACTGCCGTCGCGAGCAATATCGAAGAAGCGCGAAAAATCGTTTACCGCGAGATCGACAAGATAAAATTTGAAGGCGCACGTTACCGTTCGGACATAGGAAAAGTTTAAGGAGATAACAATGGTTTATCGAGTTTATGCAGAAAAACAATTACAATATTCGGGAATAGAAAAGCTAAAAGAAGAGCTTACGTCACTACTAGGCGTAAAGATTAACGGCATGCGAAAATTGATTCGTTACGACGTCGAAGGCATCAAAAAAAGTGATTTTGACAGGGCTGTGACTTCAGTGTTTTCCGAGCCCATGGTCGACGAAGTATATTTTGAGCCGGACTTCGGCGCGAACAAAGTTTTGGTTACCGAGTTTTTGGACGGACAGTACGATCAGCGCGCGGACTCGGCGGCACAGTGCGTACAATTCCTTACCGGCGGAGTGCGCCCAACCGTGAAATGCGCCACGGTATATGCTTTTGACGGAGTGACGGACGAGGACTTGAAAAAGATAAAAAAGTACCTTATAAACCCCGTCGACAGTAAAGAAGGAAGCTTAGAAAAGCCGAACTCTCTACAACGAAAAACGGCAGAGAAGACAAAGATGCGTGTCGAACTGAGTCTTATAGATTTATCCGACGATGAACTTAAAAAGTTTTACGACGGATTCGGATTTGCCATGACCTATGCGGATCTAAAATTCGTGCGAGATTATTTTAGGAGCGAAAAGCGCAATCCTACGCTTACCGAGATAAAAGTTATCGATACATACTGGTCTGATCACTGTCGCCATACTACGTTTTTGACTCATCTCGAAAACGTGAATGTGTCGTCTATGAACCCACATATCCAAGAAGCGTTGAATAAATATCGCGAGATCTTTAATAAGATGTATGCACGCCGATCGGACAAGTACGAGTGTCTTATGGACGTTGCGACACTTGCGGCAAAAGTGCTAAAAAAAGAAGAGTATCTCGGTAACCTAGACGAATCGGACGAGATCAACGCATGCTCTGTGAAAGTCACGCTTGACAATGACGGCAAAGCGGAAGACTGGTTGATCATGTTCAAGAACGAAACACACAATCACCCAACGGAAATAGAGCCATTCGGCGGAGCTGCAACGTGCCTTGGCGGAGCAATACGCGATCCGTTGTCCGGCAGAACTTACGTCTACCAGGCAATGCGAGTGACGGGAGCTGCAGACATTACCGAAGATTTTGACAAAACGCTCACAGGCAAACTTCCTCAGCGCGTGATCTCGAAAACCGCACTTGCCGGTTTTTCATCGTACGGCAACCAAATAGGACTGGCTACGGGCGGAGTCTACGAAATGTTTGACGACGGTTACAAAGCAAAACGTCTTGAAACCGGCTATGTGATAGGTGGAGCACCGGCATGCAATATTCGCAGAGAAAAGCCGATGCCGGGCGATGTAATTTTGCTTGTCGGCGGAGATACAGGAAGAGACGGTTGTGGAGGCGCGACGGGTAGTAGTAAATCACACACGGCAAAATCTGTCGAAACATGCGGAGCAGAAGTGCAAAAAGGCAATCCGCCCGAAGAGAGAAAACTTCAACGCTTGTTCCGCAACCCAGATGCGGCTAAACTCATCATAAAATGCAACGATTTCGGTGCAGGCGGAATCTCGGTCGCGATAGGCGAACTTAGCGACGGACTCGATATTTATCTTGACCGCGTAAACAAGAAGTACGACGGACTTACCGCCACGGAACTGGCCATTTCCGAGAGTCAGGAGCGAATGGCGATAATGGTAAAGCCCGATGACGCGGACAAATTTATAGAGCTTGCTCGTCAAGAAAACTTAAAAACGATCAAAGCTGCAGTTGTTAAAGAGGACAAACGTCTCACCATGTATTACGGTGACGAAACGATCGTCGACATTTCGCGCGAGTTCCTCGATACCAACGGCGTAGAGCAGACTGCGGACGCAAATATAGAAGATACTTCCGCTAACTATTTTGACACATTGTGCGACGAATACGCTCAACCGTTTGTAGATAACGGAGATTACTCGGGTGCACTCAAAGCAGAATTAAACAGACTTGACGTATGCTCGCAAAAGGGCATGGGCGAAACTTTTGACGGCAGTATAGGCGCGGCGAGTGTATTTATGCCGTTCGGCGGAATAAATCAGCTCACTCCGTCCACAGTCATGGCATCGAAGCCACCGGTAAGCGGCTTTACACACACTGTCACGGCCTCCGCTTTTGCATGCTATCCTCGCATCATGAGACATTCCTCGTTTACGGGTGCAGTGTATTCCGTGCTTACGTCAGTTTCCAAGCTAGTGTCCGCCGGCGTAAAACGCGACACAATAAGACTGTCGCTCCAAGAATTTTTCAAGCGACTCGGAGCAGACCCCAAGCGTTGGGGCGAACCTCTTTCTGCGCTCCTCGGTGCGTTCGGAGCCCAACTCGGACTAAAAACCGGTGCGATCGGCGGAAAAGACAGCATGAGCGGGACTTTCGAAAATATCGACGTTCCTCCCACGCTTATCTCGTTTGCCATGGGCATAACCGATGACCGCACAATAATCTCAAACGTGTTCGACACCGTCGGCAAGTTATATCTGTTCAAAATACCGCGCGACACATTCGGCTATCCTGATTTTGAAGCTGCATGCACAATATTCGACAAAATTGTAGGGCTTATTAGCGAAAAGAAAATAATCCGCTCTACAGTGGTAGAAGAGGGCGGTTACGCTACAGCAATCGCAAAATCGCTCGTAGGTAGCGGGTACGGAGCAAAGCTTAACATTTCATCTAACATGTTCTGTCCGCTTTACGGCGATATTGTCGCACTCTCCGTCGAAGATCTCGGCGAGCACGCGCTATGTATAGGCGAAGTGACCGCGGACGGTAAAGTGATTATCGGCGACAGCATAGCCACGACGGATGCACTAACCAAAGCGTTCACGTCAAGACTTGAAAAAGTGTATCCAACGTCTGCAAAAGCTTATGGCACCGCAAAAGCAGTTTCATTTGATGCCGACATCACATACAAGGCAAAGACTTCGATCGCCAAACCGCATGTGTTTATTCCGGTTTTCCCCGGCACAAACTGTGAATACGATATGGCACGCGCATTCGAACGCGAGGGTGCGAAGGCAGACATTTTCGTCATGAAAAATCTAACTCCTGCAGACATCGAATACTCGATCCGCGAAATGAAGAAACGTATCGATACAGCGCAAATAATCGCATTCCCGGGCGGATTTTCGGGCGGCGACGAGCCGGACGGCAGCGGAAAGTTTATCGTCAACACGTTCCTAAGCTCCGCGCTTACCGAAGCAGTTGAAAATCTATTATACCATCGTGACGGACTAATACTCGGCATCTGCAACGGCTTCCAAGCTCTCATAAAGCTAGGCCTATTGCCCGATGGGCACATTTCGGCACGAAAAAAGACGAGTCCCACGCTTACATTCAATAATATCGCGCGCCACGTCTCCACAGTCGCACGCATACGAGTCGCGACGAACAAATCTCCGTGGCTCACAGACTTTAAGTTCGGCGACACGTTTGCCGTTCCGGTCAGCCACGGCGAAGGCAAGTTTGTGTGTAGTCAAGCCGATTTTAACGTTTTTGCCGAAAACGGAATGATCGCAACGCAGTACGT
>CAVEYH010000009.1:0-18569 GCA_963620055.1 bacterium
GACAGTCCGGTGGACTGTTCGTAACCAAAGCGGTGAGCAATCTATGATTGCGAACCGGGTAGGGACACAATCGAAAGTGTCCCAGCGACTTTTTTGCCTGCTTTTTTCTTCGCTTGAAAAAAGTATACTACTCACTATCTCAACGAGATAAAGTTTCACCATCGAACGAAAACACTCTACCACAATTAAAAATAAATAACCTTAACTCACAAATTAAAAATAATCAAAACCTTTTTACGCTCCGCTAGATCTCCAAGGCTACGCTCGAGATGACGTGGGGGGGGTACGGCTACCGCGTCGCGCCCGAAATGACGGGGGCTAGGGGTGCGCCTTATTAAAAAGATTTTTGATACTTGTTTTTCGCGTGAAAAAAATTATTTATGCGGCGTAGTTTGTCCACCACTGCTCGAACACGACAAGCCCGACTTGAAGCATCGCAAGGAGTACGAAAATCAGCACAAAACCGACAATCGCGTTTTTGAGTGCTTTTTTCATTTTGTCATGTTCTTGCGGTTCGTCCGCGCGTGCATACTTGACACCGAGCAGTATGCAATAGATCGCACCTATTGCACCGACTACGGACAAAAGCACGGGGACGAGCGTATTGCACACGTCCAAGATCGGCTGAACGATCTTCGTGAGTTCCGGATTGCTTACCGAGAAAAAGTTTAACATTGTTTCATATCTCCTTTTGTTTGGATTTTTTTGTTTAATAAAAGATTTTTGATGCGCCGAGGTCAAATATTTTTTTCGCCTATCGGCCGAATCTTATGGTGTCGTCCCAAAATGACGTATAAAGATTATTATTCTTTACAAAAAAGATTTTTGCCCGCTTTCCTTCGCTTGAAAAAAGAAGATCCATTCCGTTGCTTACACAAGCAACACTATCACCGTCGAACGAACACTTACTGCCACAAGTAAAAATAATCAAATCTTACAAATAAAGAATAAATACCCTTGTAGAAACGATTTTTGATACTTGTTTTTCACTCAAAAAAAGTTACTATTCACTCCGTGAACGTTTCCTAAACAGAAGTCCCGTAAACAGACCGATGACGATCGCAATCACGATGACGATGATGAGCGAGCTTGTAGCGACGTTAGCGGTATAGACGCGAGTAAACTCGACCTCGGATTGTCCGCCCGCCTCGTTGACGACGACGACACGATAACTGCCTTTTTCGGTGATATCGGGGATGTCCGCCTGAGAGACGACTTTGACGGTTTTCATGAGTTTGCCGTCCTTGTAGATGTACACGGTATCGCCCGTCTTGCAACCGGAGATTTTGACGTCGTTCTTGGTTGTTCCGCCGTTCTCCACGCCGTCAAGCACGATTTTCGGCACGGTCTTGTCGATGGTAACCGTAAAAGCCGCAGTCTTGCCGGTGATTGATGAAGTCATTACCACGCTATATTCGCCCGTCTGGTCAAAAGCCATGCTCGAGTGTTCGCCGTCGGACTTGATCGAATCGATGCAATCGACCTTACCGCCACCGCCGTCGTAAGTCGCCTCTGTCACCGTGTAGCCGTAAGGCGTGGTGTAGTCGAACGACAGTAGCGAATGTTTCACGATGTAGAAACAGAAGTAATCTTTGTTGCCGATCGCATCTTTCACGATAAGTTCCCACTTACCGCTCTCGGTAAACGATACAAAATTAAAATCGTCCTGTTTGACTCCGTCGTGATATACCATACAATAAGACACTTCTTCGCCGGATGCGGGTGCAAAGTAAACCGTATTTTCGTTGGTGATCTCTCCGCTCGCCAGCGTGTTTTCGGTCGAAGTCGTGTACAATTTATAGCTTACCACGCTGTCACGGCGCACGGAATAGCGAAGTACGTTGCCCGCGCGGTCATAAACGGAAATGACGTAATTGCCGTCGCGATAGTACTTGTCACCGCTATTGTATTCCAGTTCCGCCCCGCCGTCGATCGCGATAAATGCCGTATAGTTACTGTCGAACGAAACTGCCACGGCATCGCGTGTCACGCCGTTTTCAACCGCCATTGCACCGGTATCTAACTCGATGGGCGTGCGATAAAGCACACAATCGAACGAATACATGAAACCGTATTCGTCGAGATACCGCACCGAATAAACGAATTTGCCGTTTTCCGAGTTCGTCGGGAATTCGATCGAGTACGGAATATCGCGCTTTTCGGAATTGACATAGAAGTTATACACGTTAGCCGTACACTCAAAACTAATCGTCTTGTTACTCCAAATGCCGTCATCGAGATTTGTGTTCGCCATATAATAGGTTTCTTTTTCCATACTGCGAGTAAGTCTCGTCACGACGAGCGGACTATTCTCGCGGTAATTAACCGTCTTTACTGCTCTGTTGCCGTACTTGTCGCGGAACACGATCTCGTAAGTGCCGTCTCCGTTCGCGCCTATCACGATACCGCTATTAAACGCAACCGTGTTTTCGCCGAGAGCATCGTACACTATTGTCTCCGTGTCGTTATATATATATGAAACGTAACTTACTGCCGTTTTTAGATCCTTGCCGAACGAAAGTTTGTTGTTAGTGTAGCCGTCCGCTTTTTTGATAGCATTGTCGTTCCAACCGGTGAGCCAGTTCTCGGAATATACGAGTGCGGTGTTGTCGATGTGCGCATACTTCGTGACGACATTGCCGTAGTTGTCCGTGATCGTCACCGTGTAATTACCGACTCCCGTGATTTTTATCGTGATGCCGTCGTCCGTCTCCGTGATGCTTGCCCTATATTCCGCACCGTCTTTCGTTACCGAATAAGTCGCCGTGCCGTACACCGAGTACACTGCCGAGTAGTTAGAGTAAAGATCGCCGTCATAACCTCCCGAATAAATGATGCTCGTGCCGTCGGTAAACTCTACACTGCCCACGATCGCAATACTCTTGCTGTACATGACTTTGACAATAGAATCGTTGCCGTACCTGTTAAACGTCTGCACTCTATAGAAGCCCTCACGCGTAAGCACCGCATCGTTGACTCCGTCCGACGGATAAATATAAAATTCTTCGTTGTCAAAGTTGTCGACGGGCGAATACCACACAAAGTAAGTCGTGATATCGTCACTGTAATAAAGTGTACAATCGCTGTTTATGTAGATCGTCTTGTCTAAAACCCCGCTCCGCTCCCCGCTCGCGTAGTTAATATAAGTGAGCTTGTTCGACAGTTCCGCCTCGACGTACTTGCTGTCCGCACCCTCGTTCGATTGCGCGCGGATCTTTATTTTTGCCGTATGTTCGCCGTCCTTGTTCAGTACAAAATCTAGGTGAACAGTGCCGTCCTTTAGGTAAGCCGAGATCGAGCAATTGTCTGTCGTCTTGACCGTTTTAGAAGTAGCGGTAAGGCTCTCCGCCCATACCTCCTCGGTCTCCACCGTCTCAATTGCCGTCACGACTTGCGGATCGGTAGCCGACTTTTCTATTTTTGAGATTTTCGTTATCGTGCGCACAAGGTTAGTGCCGTCGGTCGTAAGGCGGTAATACTCTCCGTCGAGTACGAACACGAACGCACCCGCGCCGTAGAGCGAAGCGGACAGACTAGTGTTGCCGTAATTCGTCTTTGTCGCCGAAGCGGTAATGCCGTCGATATCGATCTCCGTGTATTCGGTCTTGCCGATCTCGAACATGAAAGTCGAGATATTGCCGAGTACGTCCACGGCGGTTATCGTGTACTTACCGACTTTGCCGAAGTACACACTGCCGGAGTTATTGCCGTATTCCGTCGTCGTGCCGTTATACACGCAAGTCCATTTTTTCACTCCGCTAAGATCGGAAACCATGATGCACACCAAGCTTCCGCTGATAACGTCACCGGACGAGATGACTTCTTTAATGAGGTCCTCTTGCTTGAACGAAACGTTCGAGAAGTTGATGACGTCACCCTCTTTCGCGCTGTCCATGATCGTGCCAATGTAGTTGTCGAGTGCGTCGTCGTTTTCGTCCGCGTACGAATACTTTGCTCTATTCGTCGTTGCCAAGATCGTGGGAGCGGAAGTGTCCGACTTGCCCGTGTAGATCACGAACACGTCCTTGTAGTTCGTGTAAGAGATCTTGACCTGCCAGTTGTCGAGAATATTGAAAGTGACGTATCTGGCGGACTTTGCATCCGTGTAGTCACCGTTCTTTTCGTCGCCTTTCAGTACTTCGATCGTGTAGTCGCTAGAATAGTTAAAGCGCACACGTCCGCAACTCGTGACAAGATAGTTCGTCGAGCCGAGTTTCGTGATCGACAGTCCCGTAGCGGTCGGATCGGCGGGGTCGTATTTTACGAACGAACCGTTCTGTTCGTAGTACCACGTCACTTGCGGAAGCTCGCGAACGAGCGTGCTTGTCTCGTCGTACACGTTGCCGAAAATATCCTCGACATAAAAGCGATACGTTCCGCCTTCATATAGCGAGATCGCGCTGTTCGAGTCGAGATCCGTCTTTGTCTTGTCGATCAAAACTCCGTCGAGATAGATCTCAAAACGGTAAATATCGTCCTTCGGGTACGAACAAGTAAAGCGCACGCGATTGTTCTTTTCGTTAGAAATACTGCACGATTTACTTAGATCGTCTAGGCTTATGCGCAAATTGAAACTATAACCGTTGCCCGAGCGATCGTATACTTCGATAATGTACTTGCCCTCGGAGAGCGAAACCGAACCGAGTTCGTCGGCAAGCACCGTTTGTTTCAGCTTCTTTGCGGAAGTGAATATCGCAACGTAAGCATACTCGTCACTGTCGCTCAACGATTCGAGCGCAAAAGATTTTGTATTGAGCGACAAACCTCCGCCGACGTAAGACGCATTGATCGTAGCGTACTGAGTGCCGTTGTTGTTGTCGTACACGATTTTCAGCGTAGGTGCGGTATTGTCGACGTACACCGAGTATTTTCTCGCGCCGTTTTCGTCACGTTCGACGATGTCGTAGATGCCCGTACCGCGAATGACGTCCTTAAAACGGAACGTGCCGATCGTGTCTAATTTTTCGTAAGTCGTGCCGTTATGTGCCGTAAAGTAAATCGACGTGTAGTCAGATGCGGTGATCTCTTGCACCGCTATGTCATAACCGTTGCCGTTATCGTCCGCATAATACTGCTTGTAAATCTCGCTGTCGCCGTTATACGACAAGATCGAATTAAACGGCGTTCCGGTCTTTGTCTGTGCCACGGAAGTCTGTGCGTAAATGCGTGATTCGTCGACGTACGGGACTCCGTTTGCATCGAGTCCGTCGTCGCTCGTTAGGTACGAGTATGTGCCTTTTGCCACGATCTTTTCCACGACGGAAGTTATCGCACTCTGCAAGTTAGACGAAATCATCGAAGTGGAAATCGTCGTTTCCTCGATCGCGCTATAATAGTAATATACCCATTCGCTACTGTCGCTCGATTGATCCCAGTTAGCGTTCTTATAGCGGATCCACGTCTGCCCTGCCGAGGCGGTCATGAGTTCGCCCTTTGCCTTTCTGTACGCTGTCGTCGCACCGTTGTTGTTTAGGTTGGCGACTATTGACGAAGTGCCTTCGTTACTGCCGTCAAGATACAGTAAAGTCAGATCCTGCATCTCGGTAAAGCGGTAAAAGTCGCGCGCACGGTCTTGCGACGAGAACACTAACGATAATTTTTTTGTCGGGTTGTAGTTTTCCGAAGTCGCCACGGTGTTGTTACCCGACAACCAGTAATAACTGATATCGCTTATAGAGTAAAGCTTGTTCGCAATAAGGCAATCGTTCGTGAGTTTGTCGTATCCGATCGTGCTATCGTCCGCTCCCGCAAGATAGAATGTGAATACGTCCGAAGCCTTGTCCTCGCAAGCGAGCCTGATCGTAAAGTATCCGCCCGTTTCTGCGGTGTATGTCATTTTTAAGGTACCGGCGGTAGAAGCATCGATGTCAAAGTAGTCGGAAATCGTCGCCGTGATATTCTCGCTACCACGCATTGCCGAGCCGACAGACAGAATCGAACTCGATCCGTCGGTAAGCGTGAACGTCAGTCCGAAACCGTCCGCATAATAAGTGTTTTTGTATGTACTCCCACTGCCGTTTATCGTGGTGACGGAAGCGTCGACGTTGATTGTGTCGTAGACGTCGTAAACCGTGCCTGCGATGCCGACGTTCACCTTGCATCTGTCCGACGTATCGAACATGTACGGATCGGGTAGCGTAAACGTGCTTTGATTGCCTGCCGAGTCCGTCGTGACGAACGTGAAGTAATAACTTCCGCTCTCTCCGCCGTCAAGACCCAAGAGTGTGCCGGTAATATTGGTTACAGCGGTAGACTTTTGTGTCGCCTCGTCGTACACGGGCTTTACCGATGCCGTGCCGGTCACAGTCGAATCGTATAGCGTCATTGTCTTTTGCGACGTGGTGCCTGCCACTCGGTACAGCATTTGTATTCTAACTAGGTCGTCTACTTCGCCGTCAAACACGAGTTTTAATTCTCTGGATTTGACCGAACTCATCGGGCTACCGAACGAGTAATCGGCGATCTCCGCCGCCGTATTGTCGAACGAAAGTTTCTTTTCGTAATATCCGGTCGTCGTCTTACCGTAGGCGGACTGTGCCTTGTAGAACAGATAATACTCGCCGTCCATTTTCTCGCCTTTCGCATTGACGAACATGGGCGTCCGACTCTCGCAATTCGTGTAAGAATCTACCACATACGTCGACGGATCCGTGACTTCTTCCGCCTTCACCCAAGTGTAGTATAATGCCGAGCCGCTTGCCGTCATGTTGGCTACGGAGATGTTCACGGTGTGAGTTTTGGCGGTGCTAAGGTAGTTATCTCCGCTCGCGATCGTTGCCGTAACAACGGGAGAACGAAGATCGATATTGACCGCGTACGAAGTCGTATTCATCGTAAGATCCGCTATGTTGTTGCTCTGGCTAAAATTGTACGCATAGTCCGCTATGTCCCTACAAGCCGAACTAAACATGTTTTGCGTGTCGCTATAATAATTGAATACCACGCTTGTTATCGGCGTGCCGGCATACATAATGTCGTTTTCGTATTGAGACAGGTCACAATCAAAGTACAGCGTGTCCGTGCCTTCTCCGCCGGCATACACGAACGAAAGCGACGTGCGTGCCTGACCGTTTGCGTAGGCGGTCATTGTGAGATTGTTCGTATTGTAGTTTACGGGGAGATGCACCGGCTCGGTAAAGCGCACGGAAATGCGCATGACCTTGTTGTCGGTCGACGTGATCTCGTCGAACCAAGTCCCTTTTATCTTAGGCGCATTATTGTCATACAGTTCGCTGTCGATACGCAAAAACTGAAAAACCATTTGCCAAGAAGAATCTCTCGTGATGCTGAGCGACAACGAATCGGAATTGTTCTTATACACTTTGCCGGCGGTCGGGAAATTATAATCTTTTTGCGTGTAGTAGCAATAAGTGTGCCTATACATCGGGTCTTCGGTATTTATAATGGAATAACCGGTATGATTATTCAGCCACGTCTTGGCGGCATTCGTCAACTTATAGCGATAATCGCTATTGTTATTGCCCGCATACTTCGTCTCGCCGAACAGGATCGGAGCACCGCTACTCTTCGGATCGTAATACTCCGAATAGAAAATATCTTTGCCGTCACTGCCCTTTAGCGACAGTTTTGCGGGCGTATCGACCATACACCAACCGCTCTCGTAAATGTTTGCCGATCCGCCGTAATACACGTCGGCCCAACCGTCTTTGCGATACTTCTCGATGTAGTCGGACGAAATGAACCGCGAGAACGACGTCGAGAACGAATAACTTTCGTCATCGTCCACACTGATGCCGATCCACTTGGACGGCGTTTGACGATATACTCTGTATCTGTCTATCCACATGGACGAAAAACTACTGCCGTTAAGATAATCCGTAAAATAGTATCCGTCCTTGCCCGTCTTTTTACTATATTCGTAATCGTATTGAGTCTGTGTCCTACAATCGAAACTGCTCTTGCCCGAAGTCTCGTCCCAATCGTTTACGACAGTCGCCACGCAACCGCTGTCCGTCACCATGTCGCAAATCACGATCTCAAACACGCGCGTCAGACTGTAATCATCGGACTTTCCGGACTCTATAAGGTTGCTCGCATCCGTCTGTATGGTCTGCACGTTAAAATACTGCGTCGCACCGGCCGTCTCGGTAGTCACGATATGAAAATCCGACGATTTTGCCTCGTAATCGTTACCGGCTATCGCACTCTTGTTACGCGTTTTCAACGAAAATTTAAGCCCGTCACTTTTCTTGCGAATCGAAACTCCCACCGTGATTTTGCCGGTGCCGTCGGGTATGAGATTGCCGTACGCGTCTTTTTCGTTGTCGGAGAAAAAGTACACTTTCATGTCCGTCTCTTCTACGGCCGTCACGGCGCTTGCACCTCCTCCGCCTAGATTAAATCCCAGTAACGGAGTAAGGCAACAACTCAGTATTATCGTGGCAATCGCCACTGCTTTTATGATCTTTCTTTTCATCTAAATAACCTCGTAGGTCAAAGACTCTTGTTTGCGTGTTGTGGTTTTTTGGGTTTTTGTAAGTTTTTTAGTGTTGGGTGTTAGGTTTTTGGATTTTTTGGGGTGATTTTTTCGGTTAAAAATGCTTTTAACGAATGACTTGTGTCACAGTAACCGCTACTAGTTTTAACTATCGTTTCGCCTAAATATTTTTATCCGCGTCATTTCAAACGTAGGCATTAGCCGTAGCCGAAACATCTAGGCATTAGCCGTATTATACGTAATTTTTACGCTCGCTATCGCTCCGCCGTCTCTCTCGACTATGCCTAAGATGACGTGGACGGGGAACGGCTTGCCGAGTGGTTGGTATTCAATGCGCATCGCACACCGAGATGACGGAAACGAATAAAATCGTCTTTTACCGCTGTGACGGATACCGCAAAAACCTTTTTACCGTTCGTTCGGGGAATGAACTCCGCCAAAAATCAACACCTCATGACAGTTTCTCCAATTTTTCAAAAATCTCGGCATCGGTGAGATCGGGGTGAGCTTTCTTAAAGTCGAGCAGTTTGTCGAATAACCTCAGATCCTCACTCATCTTGTCGTCGATATCTAATCCGCCGTTTGCGTTATCGCTCGGCGCATTGACCGTATTTTTGCCGTCGGTCGCATCGCTTGTTTGACCGATTGTGGCAGTACCCGTGTTTTGGCTTGCACTCATGTCGGGTTTACCGGCTACCACACCGCCGAAGCCCTTGTTCTTGTCGTCCTCGTCCGTGCCTAGCACTATATCGTTGCGCTTAGAGACGTCATAATAGATCGCTTGCTCGTCGAAAAATCTCTCGCTCAAAAAGTCGGTGTTCATTGTTCCGGTCTTGTATAGCGGTACTTTGAAACTCGGTGTAAAGTAACTCTTGAACGGATAGTTGCCGAAAGTCACGATGACCGAGTGACCGATATCCGAGCCGTGATTGAGACGCTGTAATTCCGACGGATAGATTAAGGGACGTATCTGTGTTTGCGTGGAGACGTTGACCGCCTTGTCTAGGTCCGTTCCGCTCGTCGAGCGCGTGACGACGGTGATGTTACCGCACAGCTCCGAGAACTCTTTGCAAGTGCCCATATCGTTCGAGCCGATAAACATTTTTATACCGCAGTTGCCCTTGATAATGTCCGCAACCTTGTCGCCGTACACGTTGTTTAACTGCGAATACGACTGCACGATCATATTGAACCAGATCTTACGGCTACGGCCGACGGTGATCATCTTGTCGAAGTTCTCGATCTTGGGCATGTTGCCGAACTCGTCGAGAATATAGTACACGTTTCTCGGCAGTGACAGATCGGGGTTGAGCGATGCAACCTTGATAAGTTGCTTGTATAGGTTAAGAATGAATATGCCCGCAAGGTTATGGCGCGTGGTCTTTTCGTCGGGGATTTTTAGGAAAAGTGCGGTAGGTCTTGCCGCCAAGTCCTCGGGATTAAAGTCGGACGAAGCCGTCAGTCCGCAAATACCGGCATCGTTAAACAGTGTCAGTTTTTCGTACACGACGGACATGTACGAAGCGCGCGTCGATTCCGCCGCATCGCACACCTGCTTTGACAGAGACAACGCTTTTGACAGCGGATCACGGCCGGCAAAGTAGCGACGAAGCTCTTTGTAATCGTCGTTCGAATTCTGTAAAATTTTGGTCAGGTTAAAGAAGTTATACTTCTCTTTCGTCATGTGGAGGTCTTCGTCTTCACTGTCCTCGAGCATGGCAAGCAGAGTCGCCAGCACTATACTGCGCGCGCCTTTTTCCCACATAGGATCACGATCGTTCTCCACCGGCACAAGCACGGACACGAGATCGTTAAGATCCTCATAGACTTCGTCGAACGTCTTGCGCTTGAAAACCTTGATCGCGGTGACGAGATCGCTATACTCCGAGTAAGCCTTTTTCTCGAATTCGTACCACACCTCTTTACCCTCGAACGTCTCTTTCGCACTGCCGAGCGCCATGTCTTCGGGCAGAGGATCGCGGTGCAAGAACGCGTTGTTGTGCGCCTCTGCGTAACGGCGGTAGTTATCCCAAATCGCGTCGAGCGGATTCCACCTAAACGACGAATAAGTGTCGCGAAGGTCGATAACTTTCACGTCATAACCGCGCTCTTTCAAATAAGCCGAATGCAGTGAGAACAACTCTCCCTTCGGATCGGTCATTACCATGGACGAGCCGGCGGACGTAGAAGCCAAAATCTGGATCATAGGGCTTACGAACGTGGTCGTTTTACCCGAGCCGGTAGCACCGATGATTATCGAGTGGCAAGGCGAATTAAACATGACCGTTTCGTCGCTCCCCTTGTTGTTTAGGGTTGCCATCACGGGAATACCGTCTTTTTTAACGTCGTGAAGTGCCGTGTATTGATAAGTCTTGAAGTTCTTTTTTTTCTCCTCACCGTTCATCCAACGCGAGTTTTCTAGGTTTGCCTCGATGCTGTCGATCTTGCCCTGTCCTATCAGCCCCGTGGTGCGCGCAAAACGTAGTAGCTTGCGATCGAACACTCCGCAATAGAGTGCCACGAACACAATAAAGTACCCCAATCCTATTCCGTAAAAAAGAAACTCACCGCCGAGTACCGCTTTTAGACACTCGACCCAAGCAACTTGCGCTATTTTCCAACCGCTTTCGACAAACGAGTAAGTGATAAACGACAAGAGTGCCGACACGAGCAGAGAAACCGAGATAAAAAACAACCATTCTTGCGCCTTTCCGCTACAAAATTTGTTGGAAAAGAACACAACGGAAAACAGCATCAGGAACACGAATAAGAACACTTCATATTTTATGTAGTTGCCCGCGCTAAATGCGCCCCAAAGTAACACGACCGTGATTACGTTCGAGACGACAAGATTTATTAAGGCTATTAGCCCGATTGAGCCGAGTTTGCTTTTCATTTGTTTCTATGCCCTTTTTGAGATTTTTTCGTCCGTTTTATATTGTCTTTGTGCGTGCGTACGATTATTCCACGTAGAACACTTTCACCATGGGTTGCAAGTAATTGTAATTTTCGTTCGTTTGATTCGTGAACACGATCATTACCCAGTAAGTGCCCTGATCTTTCACGCTAGTCACCGGTGCGCCGTCGGCATTTACCAGATAGTTGTTATACGGCAAGTCTTTTTCCGCCGTCACGTCGCCACCGCCGTCTCCGCTACCGCTCCCCGAATCTTCCACGATAAACTCGGGTTGCTCGTCAAAATAGTATAGAGTGTAGCCGAGCTTGTTGCCCTCCGTATCGGAAGGAAGTCCCGTAACAGAAACGACAACATCGTCCCCGTCGTAAATAAATTCGTCGGTCACGAGCGCAACCGCACTAGTGTCGTAAGTTGCCTTGTTGATCGTAAGTATTGCCGTAAAATCTTCGGAAATGCGATAGTTGTCGGACTTCGGCCACAGTATCGCCGTGTAAGTATAAGTGCCGTACTCCGTCACACTGCTTGCCAAAATTTTGGTGTCGTCATCGCTAAAAATATCGTCGTAACTGTAATTGCCCTCATCGTCGACAAAAATGTATTGGCCGTTCTTTTGGTAATACGCAAGAAGCACATACACGTCATCCAGAAGAGCGGATCCGTCACTGCGTTTTAGCGACAGCGAGTGAGGTTTACCGTCGTAAGTTACTTCGTCGCCGTCGAGATAAATATCGCTGACGTCGTACTCCGCCTTGGTGATCGTGAGCGTCGCCGTGATCGGCCGTATATCCTCGTAATTGCAGTCGTCGGACGTGAAAATTGCCTTGTAAGTGTATGTGTCGGCATCCGTCACGGCAGTGCCGTCCGTTATCGTTTCGTACTGTGTGTCCTCACCTTCTCCGACAAGCTCGCGATGTGTAACTTCGTATCTTACCGAAACTCCGCTCGGACAATTCTTGACCTCGAGCGAGTGAGGTTTGCCGTCGTACACCACGGTCGAATCGTTAAACGTAAGCCCCGTCGTGTTGTGATGCTTTTTGTTGATCGTGAGCGTCGCCACTCTATCGGGGATCGGCTCGTAATTCACTTCGTCACCCGTAAAGCGTGCCAGCACCGAATAATCTCCGGCATCGATCTTCGTGTTCCCGTCGGGGTACGAAACCGAAACACCGCTCGGCAGTTTCCCCGAAATCGTGAGTGAATGCTCCCTGCCGTTGTAATCGTAGTCTTGGCTCGTAAACGTAACGGCAGTCATGTCGTATACGGCTTTTTTGATCGTGACGGTAGCGGTGAGTGTCTCCGTCACATAGTTCTGTCTCGACACGATCGCCGTCACTTCGTAGACGCCCGCACTAACGAACTTGTTGCCGTTCGGATAATAGACGTCAGTGCCGTCCGGATAATTTTTAAGCACTTCCGCCGTCACCGTCTCGCCGGTATAAAACGTCGTTATATCGGGAAAACTAAGGTCGGTGAACGTGTGCGCCTTGACCGCGAGCGAAAATGTGCAAGTCTTTCCGCCGTACTCGACAGTTATCTCTTGCGTGCCTTCGTTAAAAAATTTTATGTTGTCGCTTGCCCCCAGCATATCGGAAGTGAGCGCAATCGACTCCTCGCGGCCCGATTCGTAAGTGACCGACAGCGTATAGTCGGAATAATCGAAACTGCCTATCTCGATCTCCGTGCTACCCGACAGCGAAATTGCCGTTACTTCGTCCCGTCCGCATGCGCAAAACGACATTATGCACAGCATGCACATAACGGCGGTAATAATTATTTTCATTAGTAAAAACCTGCGTTTCATTTGCTCCGTCTGTCCTTACAATTTTTTAGTAGTTGTTTTGTTGTTTTTTTGCTAAATCGTAGCTACTTTACGGCCGATTTTTTCGGTGTAATTTTTGCCGTTAAACTCGGTAAAAATCCGATCGCCGTATTATCTAATAAGAAAAAATAGAAAATCGCGCTTTCAGTATAAAACAATTGTGCCGTTTTGTCAACGATTGCGGTATCTTTGTCACAATTATCACCGCTTTCCCCACGAAAAAAGCACCGCAAAACGTCACATTTCTCGGTGCTTTTATTGATTTTTTTGAATGGAGAATTATAGCTCCGCTAAGTCTTATGGCTACGGCTACCGCCTCCCGCCCGATGATAACGCGATTGGAGTTTCCGTTTGCCGTGTGGTTGATGCGCCTCTCGGCTCAACATACCGTCACGGGAAAGTATGCCACGGCTACCATCAAAGCCTCGTGAAAGTGCGCCACGGCTACCATTACCGCATCGATTGTTACGCAATAACAATGCTATCACAACGCCTTCAACCTTAACGAGATACCGTTAGTGATTGGAAGGAGCGATGTCGTCGCTAGCTTCTCGCTCGCGTTTTTCTTCTTTTTTGTCCTCTTCGCGCTGATTATGTTTGATCTCGGTGCGGTGGTTAGCCTCGGGCACGGAGATGCGTTCTATCACGGAATTATCGAGACTGAGTTTGTTTTCGCTCTCGATGATGGTATCTCCATCCGTACCGCCGAAGCGAACGCTCGATTCGTCGAGAATTTCGTTTTGTTCCTGACGCGCCTGAGCATTAAGAGTATTGTTTTCGATGTCCGTAATGAGGCGCTCGGCATCGAGGTTGACGGTGTTTGACAGTAGCGAATCAAACGTGCGCACGTCGAGTCCGGTGCTTTTCATTGCCGACTCTTTGAAGCTTTGGATAGCGGCTTTTTCGGCTCTGTTCTTTCTCCAGTTCCAGAATTTCGACCAACCGCTACGACTTGCATTGTACATAACCATCGCTCTATACATCTGTGCGATCTTTTGCGCACCGCCGGGCGTATGCGATTCCGGCGTGCCGAGCATCGACTTTTCCTGAGCAATGAGCTTGCCGAACGCCGTGTAGCCGAGTCCCGACTTCCACTGCTCGCTAGTAAAGTCAAAGTCCTTTGAACAAGCCTGCATTTTCCTGAGTGCAAGGTCCTGTGACGAGCGCGGAACGAACGTATTTACAAAGTCCTTTTGTATGGTTTCGAGTCCTTTTGCCGAGATTCCGCCGTTCTTAATGACGGAAGGATAGCCGACGGCTTTGGATGCGCCTTGCATCATTTCACTGAGATCCGTTGCCGCTTCTAGTAGCAAATCGGACGGGATCGTCATGCCCTTGGCGCAATATCTTTTGTTTATCGTGTGCAAAGTCTTGATGTAAAGGTCGTTGAAAAGTAGTGCGTATTGCTTGGTGAACGTCGTTTTGTCGACCTCGATATTGCCGTTCATGTTCTGACTGAGGATCTTTTCCATGATGCCGTTGAGGCGGTCCTCCGGCACGTTAACGCCATACTTAAAGGCATATTCGTCGGACAGCGAGTAGCCGTTCTCTTTAGATTGCGGTACAACCTCGGCCAGCTTGGCAAAGTTAGCGTTATAATCGTCGGGAATCATTCCTCCGAAGAATACCTCGAGCTCTCTCATTTCGCCATTGTTCGCCAGCGCGTATGCCGAGCGCGGATCACGCTTGTCTTTTTTGTAAATACCGCCCATGAACGAATCGAAGTTGATCGTCTCTGCTTTTTCGATTCTCTCCGCGATCATGCGTCTGTCGCGCTTTTCCTGCGAAGCCTGCTTTCCTGCCGCAATCTTACGTTCGAGGTCGTCATCGAGGTCAATCATGCTCTCGTCACGTTCGCTCATGCCACGCTCGATATTCTCGTTCGCGTCTTCGAGATTCTCGTCAAAACTGTTGTCCGCATCGATATTTTCTTCTTCGATCGCACCGAACAGATCAAAATCGTTCGCCGCAAAAGCCTCCCACTGCGCCTGTTCTTCGTTCTCGTACGCGCGTTCGTCACGCTCTCTGCGTTCTCTGTCGAGCTTGTCCTCGAATGCGAACGTCTTTGTCATTTTCTCGGTAAATTTTGCGACGTCGCTACTGATCGGCGAAGATTTTCCGCTCATTCTATCAAAACCTTCTGCATCGACAACGCCGATTTCGATAGTTGCCGTGCGGAGTTTATCGGCAAACTCGCGCATTCTCTCGCGGAGATTTTCCATGCTCTCGGGGGTTGCGCCGATTAGATCTCTGCGCTTCATAGATTCCGCAAACGCATTGATTCGGTCGTAAAATTCGATTAGCGATCCGGTGGCGATGCGTTTGCCTTCGTCGTTGAGGTTTCCGTTCTCGTCGCGATAACGATCCATTACCTTGTTGCCGGTGAAGTTTTTGTAATCTTCGATCGATGTCTTCTCCCAAATCTTGAAACGGAATTCAAGGTTGGGTAGACTGCTGATTTTTTGTGGCGTCATGTTCTCAAAGTACATATCGAAGTGCTTTTGTTGCCAAGTCGGCACGCCTTGTTCGACGGATTCCGCCATGTCGGCTATGGTCATACCGCCGAAACGATCGACCTGTTTGTCCTCGAAACCGTACACTTTAAGTGCGGCTTTCATTCCGCGCTCGACTACGTTCGTCACGTACGCAAACGGAATCTCTTTGCTGTAACCCTGACTATAAGCAGTGTCTTTTAGCCCGTTCATCGCCTGAGTCCAAACGTCTTTCCACAATTCGTTGTACTCTTTTTTATTGAGTTTATCTTTGCCGAGCGTCTCGTCGAATTTTTTAATAAGCTCTTTGATATCGAGATGCGCGTTAGATGCCTCGGAAATATCGTTGAGTTGTTCGCGAACAAGATTTTGCATTGTTCTCGCATGCTCGAAAATCTCTTCTTTCTCGATCCTGTTTTTGTTTAGAACCTCGTTGATGTTTGCCACGATTCGATTGTACATAGGCTCGGGGTTAGACTCGTAATCGGCAAGTTTTTTCGCATAGCTTGCCTCGGTATAGAACGGAGACGAAACGTCGAGCGTGTCGAGTTCCACATGAATTTTGTGATCTTCGTCCTGCAAAATGTGTGCAAACTGCACGAGTCCGGTCTGATCGACCATGGTCTTCATAAGCACTTCGGATGCCTTGTTGTAATTATACTTTTTGCCGTTCTCCGTCACAATGTCGTACACGGATTTTCCGTCGATAAACACTAGGCGCATCGAGTCCTCGGAAGTACTGTTTTCAAAATGGTTTTCGCGCAGTACGTTGCCGTCGGCATAATCGGTCGTGTATACCCACATAAATAAGTGATAGTAAAAGTCTTCCGACGCCTCTTTAAGTGTGTAAGGATTGACGTTTTCGCCCGCACAAACCAACGCGCTGTCCGGCATCGTAACTTTGAATGTTTGGCGATCGACAAGTTCGGGAGCCGATTCGAGTCTCCTTCTCCTCTGTGCCGTTAATTTTTCACGCATATCGGCATAGTTTAGGGAGTGTTGCTCGTTCTGTCTCTCCATGAAATAATCGTCGTCTTCCTCACCGTTTCTGACAGCTTCCTCCTGTGCCTCGGTCTCTCTCGCTATCTTGTAAATGGCCGCGATGTTTAGTTGCGAAGAAGCAACTTTGACTTTTGTCTGTGCCATGAACGCATGGTCGAGTCTTTGATACGATGCGTAATACTCGCTCTCGAACGCCTCGAATCGTTGACGATCGAGCAGTGTCGGATATTTTTCCTTTGTGTACCACGAATTCTCTTCCTGCTTCATGGAAGAAGTCTGCTGTAGTCTAATATACATTATGGCGCGCATCAAATCTTCCGTATTCTCGATATTCTCGGGGATTTGATACGTTTTCAAGAAGTTGAACATATAGTCCAAGTACTTGCTAATGCCCGCGTGATCGCGGTTGGCAAACACAGTGAGCATGTCCTCGACGATCGCCTTGTCGTCGTTTGCGTTCGGATCGTCCGTGCCGTAAACCTTTGACATTTTCGCGAGCAAGAAAAGATCCAAGAAGTCACGCATGTCGCATTTTTCTTTTATCTCGGAGATCGGTTCCTTTAGTTTTTCCGCTATATCGGGATGTTTGGCTAAAAATTCCCTCTCATAACGGCAATAAATATTTCTACCCTCGCTCATCGTGAACATTGCCATGCCGATGTTTTTCTTTTCTATGTTTATCGAAGCCGATTCGGATCCGCTGACACCCTTTGCCTTGTATGCACCTTTGCGGATCATCTCGTCTTTTGCTTCGAGCGAGTTTTTTGCGTCCGTTTTGAGCTTGTCTAGCGACTTTTTAGTGTACTGCTTTACTTGGTCTGCAAGGAACGGAGTGAGGTTACTCTCGATCTTACCGAACAAGGCCTTTCTTGCGTCCTCGCTGTTTTTAAGCTCGTCGAGTTTTTTGATATATTCGGGATTGTTCTCGCCCTCTCCGCTGTTGTCGAGCGTGTCGACCTTGTACTCGAAGTGTCCGCCGTCCGTCTCGATCGCATGCACGAACGAAACGAGTCCCGTCTTGTTTTTGAGTGCGCCAAGTAACATTCTTGCGCCTTCGATACGGTCTTTCTTCTCGCCCATCTTATCGTAAATGCTCTCGCCGTCAATGAAAATGAACTTGAATATACCTTCGTCGAGACCGATGTTCGTGCTCCTTTGCGGAATGCCGGCAGAAGTCTGATCCACGCCTACCGCCTCGCGCACGTCCGTCTGGAATTTGTCGAGATCCGAATCGATCTTACGTTTGTCTTGACCGTCTAGGTCAATGTCCTTTACCCACTGCGGGAATTTGACCGGCTTTACCGAAGCTTCGCCCGCGGGATTCGGATTGCCGAGATCGAACGCTTCGTTAAGATCGGCAACCAACTCGTATCTATGCTCGACGTCTTCCCTTAGGGCGGAGTACGCCATGCCCGACACCTCGAGATTGCGCTTTTCCCCTTCGCTTCCGCTGGTTACTATTCTATAAGCATCCGTTGAAACGTTGTATCCGTTCTCGTGATAGATAATGTCACCGATCTCGGAATTAAGATTGAGTTCGACCTGCACTTTTTGCAATTTTTGTGCCGACTCGATCGTGCCGAAACGCGACTTGACGTACTCGGGGTAATTTTTCATCTTCGTGTCGCCGAGTCCCTGCTTTGCACGTAAGTATATAAAATGTATCGTTGCGTCTTCCTCGGTCTCGATATTCTCGCTAGGTGCGTAATTCAACGCAAAATTGAACCATCTGTCGAGATAGCCGTATATCTTTTCGCGATCGTTGTTCGCAAAAGCGGTAAGCAAGGCACGGCACTCGGTATCGAATTCTTCGTCCGAAAGCACTTCGCCCGTGCCGTTTATCTTGCGCTCGTACTTTAGGAAAAACGCAAGGTCGTACAG
>CAVEYH010000010.1:0-2758 GCA_963620055.1 bacterium
GAGCTTGTCCGTAGCCACGAAAAACGCGCGGAAGAGTTGGCGAGCATGCTCCTCGGGAGGATAAAAGATGGCGATCTCTGAGATGTCGATCGTGTCCGTGCTTGCGCTTAAAAGCGAGCAAGACAGGCTACTCGACGCTTTGTCCGCCACCGGTGCGGCACAAATAAAAAAGTGTTCCGATTACGAACTCGCTCCGCTAAAAGGCGAGCACGAATCAAAAACACTACCCGAAGATTATCGAAAATCGCTGAATTTTCTTGAATTTGCCTACGAAGAATTGGGAGATAAGACGTTGCCTCCCGTTATAAAAGATGGGTTTGGCGTAGATATAGCCGATTTTATCGCATTTGGGCACAAAGAAACCGAAGTAAAACAGGCGGTAGATGAAATTTTATCGCTTGAAAACGAATACAATTCCATAAAAAATGAAATCGCAAAACTTACCGAGTCGATTGCTGCATACTCCGAGTACGAATGTTTGAAAGAAAAATTTTCGTTCTATACAGACACTAAAACAACGGCCGTATTTTTGGGTACTGTTGCGGCAGACAAAATCAATTCGATAATACCGCAGATACAAGAAATAGAGTGCGCTTCCGTTGAATGTTTGGGCGGTAGCGGTTCAAAATGCGTGATAGCAGCAGCTTGTCTAAAAGTGGACGCAGACGAATTAAACGCCGTGCTTGCAAAGTATGCGTTTGCAAGATGTCAGTTTGTCGACGATGTGACTGCGAATGAAAAGATCACGGCATTAAATACGGAAATTGGCGAAAAGCAAGCAAAAATAAACGAAATTTTGCGCGAAACCGTGAGTAAGAACTGTAAGTCTGCAGATATAAAGACCTATATAGACTATCTTGGTTTCTTAGGTGAAAAGGCTGATGCTAGTGCAGATTGCGGAGAAACGGCAAAGACTTTTATACTTGAAGCTTATGTGCCGAACGAAGCCGTTGTGCGAGTAAAGGAAGCGATAATAAGCAATCTTTCCGCAACGTATATTGAGACAAAACCCGTTCCGCGTGACGAGTTTGCTCCTACGCTAATGAAAAACAATAGGGTGGTTAGCGATTTTGAAGCAGTTACGAATATGTATTCGGCACCTAGCTACGGCGCACTTGATCCAAACTCTGTAATGGCATTATTTTTCTCGCTGTTTATGGGTATAATAATGGGTGATGCCGTGTACGGATTGCTAATGATAATCGGAGGATTTGTCTTGGCGGCTAGGAGTCGAAAAGGCACATCGATCTATCGTATGGCGCGTGTTTTTGCATACGGTGGTTTTTTTGCCGTCATATTCGGCACATTGTTCGATAGCTTTTCGGGATTTTCGATATTGAGAAGTATACCGGCTTATGCCGAGTTTTATAACGCATATATAGATCCGATCGCAGCAAAGACCACGCTTGCAGGCATAACCGTTCCCAGCATGCTCATGTGGTGTCTTGCACTCGGAACGTTCCAAATTGCCGTATCGCTAATAATGAAAGCGATCCAATGTTTTATTCGCAAACAAGTCGTAGAAGGTATTTTTGCGGGGCTTGTGTGGGCATTCGCGCTAATTAGCGGTATAGTAGCAGTGTTTATGTTTGTGACAGGGAATCCTTCGGCTAAATACGTTATGTATCCGACGATTGCCCTATTCGGCATTGGAATTCTTACCGCCGGCATTACGGAAAAGGGCATCGGCAAAGTGACCAAAATTTTCGGCTCGGCATACGGACTTATCAACTATGCGTCCGATATCCTCAGTTATGCGCGTCTTTACGGCCTTATGTTGGCAGGAGCGCAGATCGCAAGCATATTTACAAACTCGATTGCCGTGAATATGTTGTTTCCAAAAGGTGTGATCGGAATAATCTGCGGTGTTTTAGTTATCGTCGTCGGCAATGTTTTCAACTTGGCTATGAGCCTTCTCGGTGCGTTCATACACGATTCGAGATTGCAGTACGTCGAGTTTTTCGGTAGATTCTACGAAGGAGAAGGCGAGTTATTTACACCGCTTGGCTCCGCAAGAGAATATTTATACGTTAAATAACCATCGGAGGTATTACAAATGGATGGAAGAGCAATAGGCATCGCAGGTTTAGCAATCTGTATGATTTTGTGCGGAGCAGGTTCCGCATTTGGCCTTTATAAAACAGGCGCATCGGCAGCAGGCGTTCTTGCCGAGGACGGCAAAAAGTTTAGTAAAATCATCGTCCTTTCGCTATTGCCGGCTACACAGGGTATTTACGGCTTCGTTTTAGCTGTAATGAATATACCGGGCGCAGAAATCGCAATTGCAACAGGCTGGGCAGTTTTCTGGAAAGGTGTAGCATTGGGTGTTACTGGTTTTGCTTCCGCAATACTCCAAGGCGCAACCGCGGCATCGTGTATTTATGCGATCGGCAAAAACAGTGCAGGCTCAGGTAAGTACGTTCTATTCCCCGCAATGATCGAGTTCTACGCAATTCTTGCGCTCGTGCTCGGCATCATGATGTAAAGCGGGAAGTAATTTGAAACGATGAACAACGACGTAATAAACGCGATTGTTGAAAAAAGCAACGCTGAAATCACGGCAATTTTGGACAAAGCCGAGGAGTATGCGCGCGACAAACGTGCCACGGCTACCGCTGACGCCAAATCTGAGGCCGATAACCTAGCAAAGCTTGCCACGGAAAAAGCCGAGGATATCAAGGTAAAACGTTCGACTGCCGCCAGAATGGAACGCAACAAAATGCTGCTTGCCGCAAAACGCAAAGCAGTTGCTTCTGTT
>CAVEYH010000010.1:2768-17221 GCA_963620055.1 bacterium
AGTGATTTTGTCGGCATCGGCTCCCGCTACGGAAAAGCAAGTTGCAGAGCTTTCTGCCGTCAAAGAAAAGAAAATGGCGGTAGAAAAGAGCGATAATATTAAAGATGGATTTATGTTGAGCGGAGAGACGTTCGACCTCGATTTTACGTGTGCTGCAATAGTTGATAGTATTCGCGAACGTACAGAAAAGAGTATTGCCGACGAAATGTTCGGAGAGAAAAAATGAGAGTACCGAATTCCTATGCAAATGCCGTGGCAATATCTGCACAAAAAACGTTGATCACGAAAAGCAGGTTTTTGTCGGCTATAGAGTCAGGCTTGGCTTCTTCCGCAATCGAAGCGCTTACGTCATCCGGATTCGGCAAAGGTGTTGAAATTGCAGACGCAGGTGAGTATGATAAACTCGTTTCCGCAGAAATACTCGCATTAAAAAAGTTTATTACCGAGTATTCCGACGGTAGCGACATTATGTATTATTGTTTTCTCAAAAGCGACTTCTTTAATTGTGATGTTGCGGTAAGACGACTGGTGCTAGGTTACGGCGGAGAGTATGCATTAGACGGAATAACAGCTGTAGAGCTTATCGAGCAATACGCAAAGACCGGTAAAAGTGAAATACCGGATTATCTAAAAAAAGCGATTGACGAACTGCTTTTGATGGCAAAAAAAGCCGATTGTGTAGGTACAGATCTTTCGATTATCATGCTACGCAATTACTACAAGACCGCACTCAAGATTATAAAACGTTCGATGATAAAAGGACTTGTGCGTGCGGAAATAGATTGCGGAAACATATCGGCTTATTTTCGTTCGCAAAATCGAGAAATTGCCGAGAAACAATTTATAGACGGTGGCAAGATCGATAAATACAAGCTACTCGTGATATTAGGTGGCGACGCATCAAAAATACGTTCGACGTTCGCATTCACGTTGTACAAAGAAGCGATCGAAGCATGCATAAAAGCAAAGGCGGAAGGCATGCCGATGAGTGCTTTTGAAAAGATTAGGGACGATTTTCCGATGCAAGAACTGTACAATAAACGCTATTCGTGCGAGGGAATCACTCCCGTGCTTTTGTACGCGACATACAAACGTGCGGAGATAAAGAACTTTAGAACGATTGTATCGGGATTACTTGCGAATGTAAATTCCGAATCGATCGTGGGGAGGTTAAGAGATGGCTACATCGGCTGATACCGCGATATTGGCAAAAGGTGAGAGTGCACTCGCGTTCAAGGCGGCAGGCGTAGATGCTTACACCGAAACCGACCCTACAAAATTAAGAACGACGTTTCGAAAGCTCATCACGGAATACAAGGTCGTGTTCGTGACCGACGACGTCGCATTTGAAATAAGTGACCTTATCGAGCGCACACTCGAAAAACCCTATCCGATAGTTATACCCGTGCCGAGCGAGAACGGCAAGAGCGATTATGCGGCACAGCAAATTCGCTTGGAGACCGAACGCGCCCTCGGCGTAGATATTTTCAATAAGTGAGAAGATTATGGTTGGTAGAATAGTAAAAGTTTCCGGACCGCTTATCGTGGCGGAGAATATGGCAGACGTCAAAGTTTACGACGTCGTAAAAGTCGGTGCCGACGAGCTCATCGGCGAAGTTATCGAGCTTCGTTGCGATCGCGCATCAATTCAGGTATACGAAGAGACTTCGGGACTTGGCGTCGGCGATAAAGTAGTTTCCACGGGCGAGCCGTTATCGGTCGAACTAGCCCCCGGAATCATTGGCGGAATATATGACGGCATTCAACGTCCCTTGGAAAAAATCGTCGAAAAGCACGGCGATCGTATTACTCGTGGCATCCGTGTCGACAAGATAGACCGTGACAAGAAGTGGAATTTTATTCCGCTAGTCAAAGTGGGCGACACCGTAAATGCGGGAGATCCTATAGGTTACGTCAAAGAGACACCGATTGTCGAGCATAAAATACTCGTTCCATATGGTGTAAACGGCAAAATCACCTCGATAAAAAGCGGTGAATTTACGGTTGTCGAAACGATAGCATCGCTAGAAACTGAGGGCGGCAAGAAAAAAGAACTTACTATGCTTACGCGCTGGCCGGTGCGTGTACCTCGTCCGTACAAAGAAAAGCAATCACCCGACATGCCCATGGTAACGGGCCAACGTGTTATCGATACATTGTTCCCGATCGCGCGTGGTGGTGTTGCCGCAGTACCCGGCCCGTTCGGCAGTGGCAAAACCGTCGTTCAACATCAACTAGCGAAGTGGGCTGATGCGCAAATAATCGTGTACGTCGGTTGTGGTGAACGCGGAAACGAAATGACGGACGTTCTCAACGAATTCCCCGAGCTAAAAGATCCGGCAACGGGCGAACCGCTTATGAAGAGAACCGTCCTTATCGCAAACACTTCCGATATGCCTGTTGCAGCGCGTGAAGCATCTATATATACCGGCATAACAATTGCCGAGTACTTCCGCGACATGGGTTACAACGTCGCAATCATGGCAGACTCAACATCGCGTTGGGCAGAGGCGCTCCGTGAAATGAGCGGACGACTTGAAGAAATGCCGGGCGATGAAGGCTATCCGGCATATCTAGCGTCACGTCTTGCCGAATTCTACGAACGTGCAGGCATTGTAAAGGTACTAGGCAGTAGCGATACCGTCGGTTCCGTCTCGGCAATCGGCGCAGTATCTCCTCCTGGCGGTGACTTGTCCGAGCCTGTCTCGCAGGCAACGCTTCGTATAGTCAAAGTCTTTTGGGGTTTGTCCGCATCGCTCGCATACAAACGTCATTTTCCCGCAATCGATTGGCTTATCAGTTACTCGCTGTATGCCGACAGAATGGCCGATTGGTATAACAAGAACGTAGGCGAAGACTTCGTCAAGCTTCGTGCGTTCATCATGAACGTATTGCAAGAAGAAGCAAACCTCGACGAAATCGTGCGCCTTGTCGGTGTAGACGCGCTGTCGTATCGCGACAGAATGACGCTCGAAACCGCAAAGATGGTAAGAGAAGACTATTTGCATCAAAACGCGTTCCACGAAACAGACACATATACATCGCTTGATAAACAGTATAGAATGTTAAAGCTCATCAAAAAGTTCCACGATCTAGGCATAGAAGCCGTAGACAGATATGCGGATCTCGACGAAATTCTTGCAATTCCGGCAAAAGAGAAAATAGGTAGAGCGAAGTATATCGATGAAAGTGAGCTGAGTAAATTCGACGAAATATCGGAAGAACTCGAGAAAGAAATGCGAGCACTCGCAGGCGAGGGTAGCAATGAATAAAGAATATAAAACAATAAAGGAAATCGTAGGACCGCTTATGCTTGTCGAGGGCGTCGAAGGCGTTAAGTATGACGAGCTTGTCGAGGTAGTCCAAGAAGATGGCAGAGTACGTCGTGGCAAGGTACTTGAGGTTAGAGACGACAAAGCTGTCGTTCAGTTGTTTGAGAACACGCAAGGACTTAAGATATCCACGTCAAAAGCAAAATTCCTCGGCAGAAGTCTTTCGCTTGACCTGTCAGAAGATATGCTCGGCAGAGTGTTTGACGGTATGGGCAATCCCCGTGACGGTGGCGCACCGATTATTCCGGATAAGCGCATGAACGTCAACGGTGAGCCTATAAATCCCGCAGCGCGAGACTATCCTGACGAATTCATTCAAACCGGTATATCTGCAATCGACGGTCTAAATACGTTGGTAAGAGGTCAAAAACTCCCGATATTTTCTATGAGCGGACTTCCGCACGCAGAACTTGCGGCTCAAATTGCCCGCCAAGCAAAAGTGCGCGGAAAAGACGAGAAGTTTGCCGTCGTGTTTGCCGCTATCGGTATAACGTACGAAGAAGCGCAGTACTTCGTAGACGACTTCAAGAAAACAGGCGCGATCGAGAGAACCGTGTTGTTTACGAACCTTGCAAACGATCCCGCGATCGAACGTATCGCAACACCGCGTATGGCACTGACTTGCGCCGAATATCTCGCTTTTGAGAAAGGCATGCACGTGCTTGTCATAATGACGGATATTACGAACTATGCCGAAGCTCTCCGTGAAGTTTCCGCAGCCCGAAAAGAAGTCCCGGGAAGACGCGGTTACCCCGGATATCTGTACACCGACCTTGCACAGATTTACGAACGTGCCGGCAGAATTCGCGGTAAAAAAGGCTCTATCACGCAGATCCCGATCCTTACCATGCCGGAGGACGACAAAACTCACCCGATTCCCGATCTTACCGGATACATTACCGAAGGGCAAATCATTCTTTCGCGCGAGCTGTACAAGAAAGGCATAAATCCGCCTATCGATGTATTGCCGTCACTTTCCCGTCTAAAAGATAAGGGAATAGGCGTAGGCAAAACGCGTGAAGATCATGCCGACACCATGAACCAGCTTTTTTCCGCATATGCAAAAGGCAAAGAGTGTAAGGAACTCTCGGCAATTCTGGGTGACAGTGCGCTATCCGCCACCGACAAGCTCTATGCAAAGTTTGCCGAGAATTTTGAAAAAGAGTATGTTTCACAGGGTTTTAATACCGACAGATCAATAGAAGAAACTCTCGATATCGGCTGGAAACTTATGCGCATCTTGCCGAGATCGGAACTAAAACGTATCAAAGAAAAATTCCTAGACAAGTATCTCACCGACGAAATTAAAGACTAAGCCAAATAAAGGTATAGAAAAATGACAAGACTAAACGTCAACCCGACGCGCATGGAGCTAAAAAGGCTGAAAGGCAGACTTTCCACGGCGACGCGCGGACACAAATTATTAAAGGACAAATCGGACGAAATGATCCGCCGATTTTCCGTTATAATCCGCGAAAACAAAACACTGAGAGAACGGCTCGAGAACGAGTTAAAAGATTGTCTCGGTCAGTTTGCGTTTGCTCGTGGTACGGCTTCTCGCGAAGAATTTGACAAGGCTTTTTCTATGCCGGTCGCTTCCGTCAGTGCCGAGTATAAGGTCAATGACGTAATGGGCGTAACCGTGCCGTCCATCGAAATCAAAGCCGATAAAAAAACAGACGGTTATCCGTATGCTTTTGCAGAGATCTCATCCGAAGCGGATTACTCTGTAAAACGTATAAGCTCTCTAATCGCAGATTTGCTCAAACTTGCCGAAGTGGAAAAAACCGCGGCAATGCTGTCCGTCGAAATCGAACGTAACAAACGTAGAGTCAATGCACTCGAATATATTATGATCCCGCAAATAGAGGAGACGATAGCCTATATTCGCAGTAAGCTAGACGAAAACGAACGTGCCGCAACCACGCGACTTATGAAAGTAAAGTCCATGTTGGCCGTTGCTGATTGATAGGACGATAAATTATGGTAGATAACGAATCGCAAGAAATGTATCTCGAAACGATACTAAAACTTTCGAAAAAGAAAAGCAATGTCCGTGCGGTTGACGTGGCGGAAGAGCTAGGCTACAGTAAGCCCAGCGTTTCACGTGCCGTAGGAATTATGAAAAAAGACGGGCATATCGTTGTCAATGAAGACGGAGCAATAGAACTTACAGATATCGGCAGAACTAAGGCGGAAAGTGTGCTAAATAGACATAAAATTCTTACTACAGCACTTATCAAAATGGGTCTTGATCGCGAAACGGCAGAGGAAAATGCTTGTCGCATCGAACATGTCATAACAGAAGACGCGTTTGAAGCAATAAAAAAATACTTCAGGGTTTAATAAACACCGAAAGTATTAATTATGACAACGTTAATATGGCTGTTTTTACTTATAGAATAACGAAAAAGGTCTCGGCTAAAAATACCGAGACTTTTTGTTTTTCAAAGGAATATTTTATATATTTGTTTTAGCAAAAATGTTGTCAAGTTTTGCGCAAAAATCGTCGATTTCGGATTTTTCGATAGTGTAGGGCGGGAGCAATCTTATCACGTTATACTTTGTGATATTTACAAGTATACCGGCTTGCATCAATTGAGCGGCTATATAGTTGCCGTTCAGTTTGTCACTAAGCTCCACGCTTTGAAGCAGCCCAAGCCCCTTAACGTCCTTGACAAACTTGTACTTACGGAAGTATGCGAGCTTACCGGCAAGGTACGCACCTTTTTCCGCAACCTCGTCTATTAGTCCGTGTTTGAGCTTGTCCACAACGATGGTAGCGGCAGCGCAAGCCAATTGATTGCCGGACAGTGTCGAACCATGATCTCCTACGGCAAAAGCGTTTGCCACATCTCCGCGTGCAAGTACTGCCGAGATCGGTAGTCCACCGCCTAGGCCTTTTGCGACAGTGACAATATCAGGTTGAAGCCCGTGATGTTCAAATGCAAACATTTTACCTGTTCTACCCATTCCGGTTTGTATCTCGTCCAGCATAAATAGTACATCGCGACTTCTGCACAGCGCATAAGCATTGACGAGGTAGTCATAATCGGCAGGACGAATTGCACTACGACTTTGGATAACTTCCAACATGATTGCACCGACGTCATCTGTAAGTGCGTCTTTCAGTGCATTCAGATCTCCATACGGGACATGCCTAAACCCGGGCGCGAGCGGAGCATAAATTTTGTAATGGCTTTCTTGACCTGTAGCGGTGAGGGTAGCTAGTGTCCTACCGTGAAAAGATCCGTTTGCCGTAATGATTACAGGGCGATTCAAGCCACGCTTGTTGTAATATTTTCTTACGAGCTTAAAAGCACATTCGTTAGCTTCCGCGCCACTGTTGGCAAGGAACATTTTTGTAAAGATCGTGCCGTCGAGAAGTTTCTCACACAGCACGGTTTGTTCTTCATTGTAATAGAGATTACTGGAATGAATCAGTTTGCCCGCCTGTTCGGATATCGCTTTGACGAGATCCGGATTATTATAGCCGAGGCAGTTTACGCCAATACCCGAAACAAAATCCGTATATTCTTTTCCCGTAGTATCATATAGTTTGTTTTTGTCTCCGCGGACGAAACAAACATTCTGCCGATTGAAAACGTTCATATAGTTTTTATTCGACAGCTCTTTGATTTTTTTAAGTTCCATTATAGCCCCTAATAACAAGTTACATATATGTGCATGCGAAAATAGTATCGCAAAACAACCTATTATAATAGTACATAAAATATGTTGTAAAGTCAAGTAAAATCGTTGTTCCCGCTAAAACGAACGGCAATTACATAATTGGGCATTATTTACAATATTGACCAAAAATTTTGTGCAAATTGTTATTGATATTTTATGTCTTAATGTAGTACAATAACAGTATAAAATTTGACAATAATAAGGAGAAAATTATGGCAAGTTTGTCGCTTAGGCACATTTACAAGATTTATCCCGGCAATGTCAAGGCAGTCAGTGACTTTAACCTTGAAATAGACGACAAGGAATTTATCGTATTCGTTGGTCCGTCCGGCTGTGGTAAATCAACCACTTTGCGTATGATAGCAGGTCTTGAAGAGATCTCTGCCGGTGAGCTTTACATCGACGGCCGTCTCGTCAACGACGTAGAACCGAAGGACAGAGATATCGCAATGGTTTTCCAGAACTACGCACTCTATCCGCACATGACCGTGTATGAGAACATGGCATTCGGTCTCAGACTTAGAAAAATGGCATCGCAGGAAATCGATGACAGAGTAAAAGAGGCAGCCGCAATCCTCGGCATCACTCCGCTTCTTTCTCGTAAACCGAAGGCTCTTTCCGGTGGTCAGCGTCAGCGTGTTGCACTTGGTCGTGCAATCGTCCGCGAACCGAAAGTATTCCTTCTTGACGAACCGTTGTCAAACCTCGATGCAAAACTTCGTGTACAGATGCGTACCGAGATCACCAAACTTCACAACAAGTTGGCTACGACGTTTATTTACGTCACCCACGATCAGACCGAAGCAATGACGATGGGTACTCGTATCGTTGTCATGAAAGACGGTATCGTCCAGCAGGTTGATACCCCGCAGTTCTTGTATGACAGCCCCGAGAACAAGTTCGTTGCATCCTTCCTCGGTTCTCCGCAGATGAACTTCTTCGAGCATACCGTACTTAGCCGCGAGAACGGCAAAATGTACGCAACATTCGGCGAGAATAAGATCGAGATTCCGCAAGAGAAGGCAAAACGTCTTATCGATGACGCTTATATCGGACAGGAAATCACGCTCGGCGTTCGTCCCGAGGATATCCATGACGAAGAGATCTTCATTTCTTCTTCACCTCAGACCGTAATCAACGCACACGTCGACGTTATGGAAAAGCTTGGCAACGAGACCTTCCTATATATGGACGTTTCCGGCAAGGAAGATTACACCGTTGCACGTATTGATGCACGTACCACGATCAAGGCAGGCGAGGACGTCAAACTTGCTATCGATGCTCATCACTTGCATTTCTTCGATAACAAAACCGAGCTTACCATCATGGGTGTACCGAAGTACAACATGATCGAAGCAAAACTCGATAAAGAGGACACGAAGCTTGCTGTCAAATTCGGAGATACCACAATCGGTCTTCCTGAAGAAATCGCAGCAAAACTTACTGCCCCCGAGCTTATCGGTGGCGATGTAAAACTCGGTATTCCGCCCGAGGCACTTCACACCGAAGCCGCTTCGGATACCGACATTGTCATCAATGCCGTAGCAGACTTTACCGAGCCGTTCCCGCGTTATACCGCAGTTTATTCCGCGCTCAAAGGCAAGTCCACATTCCTTGTTGCTAAACACGATCTTGATGCAGTTGTCGCAAACGGCGAGAATCTTACGTACTATGTAAATCCCAATGACATCATGCTCTTTGACCCGACTACAAGTGAAAAGCTCCTTGCATATCGTGCAGTTACAGACAATAAAATAATGGCTAAAGTTACGACGAAAGAAACCGTTGTTACGCCGAAAGCACCGACGAAAGTTGCAGAAGGTGAAGAAATTGCTCCTGTTGAACCTATGACTGTCAAGACTGCAACCATCGCATTCGGTAAGAACAAAGTTGTTGTTCCTAACGACAACGGTGTCTTCTCCGACGGCGAATACGAAGTTGTTATCGACTACAAGGGCATGGAAGCTACCAAGGAAGCCGTTCAGGCAAATCCGAAGCTTGTCATTGCAGGCGTGGTAGAGGATGCGGACGTCCTCGGTGACAACACGATCGTTTATGCGAAAGTAGACGGTATTAATCCATACTTCACCGGTATTGTTGCGGGCACTCCGAAACTCAACATCGGCGACAAGATCAAATTCGTTATCAAGCCCGACGGCGTAAAATTAGCATAATCGCTTAACGCTAGGATTAAAAATCAACAATCAAAAGCGTATCGCGGAAAGCGGTACGCTTTTTGCTACACAAATAAATTCATTCGAAGAACGAATTGCTTGCAGGTTTTTATCCAAGGCTAATGTTATTACGATTACCACATAGCACAAGTTTTTTAACGTTTATATATGTAGCAATAATAGACTTAGACATAAATAAAAAATGTCTCAACCGAGATTAGTTTCGGAAGAGACATTTTTTTGCTATTTAGGTTTAGTCTAAATTGGATCTAGCGATCTAAACGGCTTAGTACATTCCGCCGCCCATTCCGCCTGCCGCAGGAGCAGCCGGCTCCGGCTCAGGGATATCTGCAACAACGCTTTCTGTCGTGAGTAGAGTAGCCGCCACGGACGAAGCGTTTTGTAGAGCCGAACGAGTAACCTTCGTAGGATCGATGATTCCGCGTTCAACCATATCACCGTATTCGTTCTTCAATGCATCATAACCATAAGTAAACGGCTTCTTTGCGGTAAGAATGTTGTTGATGATGATCGAGCCGTCAATACCGGCATTGATAGCGATCTGGCGCATAGGCTCTTCGAGAGCTTTAAGCACGATCTCGGCACCGGTCTTTTCATCACCGGACAATGTCTTAATGAGTTTCTTTATAACAGGAACAGCTGTAAGAAGTGCGACGCCGCCACCGGGGACGATACCTTCTTCAACAGCCGCACGAGTAGCAGCAAGAGCATCCTCGATACGAAGTTTCTTTTCTTTCATCTCGACTTCAGTAGCAGCACCTACACCGACGACAGCGACACCGCCTGCGAGTTTTGCAAGACGCTCGGCGAGTTTTTCGCGATCGTAATCGGAAGTAGTGACTTCCATTTGAGCACGGATAGATTTAATTCTAGCCTTGATTTCGTCGGACGAGCCTGCACCCTCAACGATAGTGGTGTTGTCCTTGTCAACCTTGACTTGTTTAGCGCGACCGAGCATATCGACGGTAACGTCTTTAAGCTCTAGGCCGGTTTCTTCGCTAACAACCGTACCGCCGGTAAGAACGGCAATATCTTTGAGCATTTCTTTTCTTCTGTCACCGAAGCCGGGAGCCTTGACTGCTACGCAGTTAAACGTTCCGCGGAGCTTGTTGACAACGAGGGTAGCGAGAGGCTCGCTTTCGATGTCGTCGGCAATAATGAGAAGTTTTGCGCCTTGATTGACGATCTGTTCGAGTACGGGGAGAATTTCTTGAATGTTGCTAATTTTCTTATCCGTGATAAGAATAAGCGGGTTATCGAGTACGGCTTCCATTTTATCGGAATTGGTAACCATGTAAGCCGAAGCGTAACCGCGATCGAATTGCATGCCTTCAACAACCGTTAGGTTGGTCTGCATCGTCTTGCTTTCTTCTACGGTAATTACGCCGTCTTTGCCGACCTTTTCCATAGCGTCCGCAATAAGTTCGCCGACCTTTTCGTCACCTGCCGAGTTAGCAGCAACATGCATAATAGCGGTCTTTGAATCGATAGGTTTGCTGATAGCTTTGAGGTGTTCAACCGCAGCGTCGGTAGCGGCTGCAATACCTTTCTTTACGATAATCGGATTTGCGCCGGCAGCAACGTTCTTCAAACCTTCGCGAATGATTGCTTGAGCAAGTACGCAAGCAGTGGTAGTGCCGTCACCTGCGACATCGTTAGTCTTTGTGGAGACTTCTTTGACGAGCTGTGCGCCCATGTTCTCAAACGGATCTTCCAATTCGATCTCTTTAGCGATGGTCACACCGTCGTTAGTGATCAGGGGCGCACCATACTTTTTACCTAGGACAACGTTTCTGCCCTTAGGTCCGAGTGTAATTTTAACGGTATTTGCAAGAGTATTTACGCCTTTTTCCAAAGACTTTCTTGCTTCTTCACCGGTTTTAATTTGTTTAGCCATAATAAATACCTCCTAAAAAATTAGTCAACGACAGCGAGAATATCGCTCTGACGAAGAATTGTAACTTCCTTGCCGTCAACCTTGAATTCACTGCCGGCATACTTCGAGCAAAGCACCTTATCGCCGACCTTAACTTCCATTTTGATTTCTTTTCCGTCCACGACTCCGCCGGGGCCGACTGCGATGACCTGAGCCATCTGCGGTTTTTCTTGATCTTTAGCGAGAAGAACGATACCGCTTGCGGTCTTTTCTTCTGCATCGATCGGTTCGATCACTACACGGTCGAACAAAGGTCTAATCTTCATAAATAAATACCTCCGTATATTTTACATTTTTATATTGCCTTTCGAGACTTTTTTGTACACCTCTCAAAGCACAGTATAATGATATATCACTTTATTTATTTTTGCAAGCGTTTTAACAATATTTTTCAAAAAATTTATCAAACTAATGTTGAGAGTGCTAGCAATCGAGCGAATCTCTCGCAAGCAATTTTCAGCATTCTATATGATAATATAAAAGCGTTAAAAACTATGCAAAATTCGATATAATACTCTAAACACTCGACAAAATTATATGGTTGTGATAGAATAAAATATAGAATGCTGAGAACATGCGGTAGATATACCACAGCTTAAATTCCTTATGTGAGAAAAGGAGAAAAAAGAATGGACGCAATGAAAGGAACAAAATGGGACGCGCGTTTTTTAAAAATGGCAGAAGAGGTTGCGACTTGGTCGAGCTGTTATCAGTCAAATCGTCAGGTAGGCGCAGTAATAGCCAAGAATAAGAGAATACTCACCACGGGTTATAATGGTGCGAGTGCCGGAATAATGAGTTGCAAAGACAGGGGTTATTGTCTTAGGAAAAAATTGGGAATAGAGAGCGGAACTCGTCACGAAATATGCTATGCCGCACATGCCGAGCAAAATGCGATAATACAAGCGGCAAAGATGGGGATCAGCATTGACGGCGCAACATTATATTGCACCCACCAGCCGTGCGTTATATGCTCAAAAATGATTATAAATAGCGGTATCGTTCGCATTGTCTATCGCTATGGTTATCCGGACGAGTTTTCTATGCAGTTATTAGAAGAAGCCGGCGTTGAAATCGAGCAGATGTTACCTGAAGAAACCGAGCAAAACGACAATTAAAGCACGCTAATATCTTAAAGAACATGCTTTGCGATCAATGCAAAAAAAATGAAGCCGTATATCATACGGTGACAAAATATAACGGTAAGCGCATCGAAGTACATTTATGTGCGGATTGCCGTAGAGCGAATTTATCGGGAATGCGCACAGGACCAAAATCTGCACCGAAATCTCCCCAAGGCGATAGACGTAAAAATAAAGTTTGTCCGTATTGTGGAACAACACTTGACGAATTTATGTCAGGCGGTTACGTCGGTTGCGAATATTGCTATACTGTGTTTATGCAGGAAATAGACGAGCGTTTACCAAAAATGCGTCAAGGACAAAAGAATATCGGCAAGGCGCCATCAAGAGTCGCAACGACGGTTGAAGGCGAATACAATCGAGTCAACGTAGAACTTCAAAAGGCAATAGCAGCTGAAGACTATGAGCGAGCTACATACCTCACGGCAAAGCTTAAAAAGTTAAGAAACGAGTATTAAACAACTAGACACGAACGCAAGGAGAAGTAAATGGACGAATCGATGCTTTCATCGGTTATATCTACGAGAATACGATTGGCACGCAATATTAGCGGCATACCATTTCCGCGGAAAATGAATGCGAAGCATGGCGATTTTGTCGCATCGAGAGTAAGTCAAGCATTTAACAGTAATGCTTACAAGACATACAGCGTAAAAGATTTTGAAGAAACCGAATCCGCCGCGCTTGTCGAACGTCATCTCATATCGAAAGAGCTTATAACTACTTGCCCGTACGGCGGAGTCGTGCTTAGCAACGACGAAACCATTAGTGTAATGTTGAACGAAGAAGACCACATACGCGAACAGGTCATTTTGGACGGCTATCGGTTGGACGATGCTTACCGTGTTGCCGACACGCTCGATGATCGCATAGGCGAAGTCGTAAATTTTGCCTATTCCGCCAAATATGGCTATCTTACGGCCTGTCCGACAAATTTAGGCACAGGCATGCGCGCATCTGTCATGATGTTTTTGCCCGCACTTGTAATGAACGGCGAACTCAAAAGGAACGCAAGCTCTCTTGCCGATATGAACATAACATTGCGTGGCGTATATGGCGAGGGTAGCGATACATTGGGTTATATCTGTCAAATCTCCAACAAGCGAACATTGGGAGTTGCGGAAAACGAAATATTGTCATTTGTGCGTTCTGCCGTCGAAAGTATTGCCACGACCGAAATGAATGCCAGAGAACGTCTGTCAGCCGAACGCGGAGACGTACTTGTCGACGAAATTGCTCGTGCTTACGGAGTAGCTTCGTGTGCGCATATTCTCAGCGACAAACAGGCGATAAAAGCATTATCGTTAATCAAACTCGGTGTGTATTACGGCATGATAAATGCGACAAGCATATCGAAGATCGATAAACTTATGATCTCGGTTGCCCCGTTTAATCTTGTCAGTGCGGCTCCTCGCAAGTTTAAGAATGAACAAGCATGTAATATATACCGTGCCGAAATGGTTAGGAACGCGATAAAAGATATTGCCGAATTAAATTTGTAACAAGATATACATTCCCCAAACGGAAAAATCTATAAAAACAAGAACTAACAGTAATTTTGGAGAGTAATAAATGAATTTTGCCGTAACCCAAAATCTTGGCGATGCAGTAGTCGCAGCAAAGGAAATCGCAAAAAAATATGCAAATCCGGCGATAGGAACAGAACATATTTTATACGGAATTATTTATGTCCGCGGTTGCACGGCAGGAAAATTGTTGATCGAGCGCGGAGTGAATTTAGCATTTGCCGACAACGTGTTTAGTAGCGGTCAGCACGTCCGCATCATGGGTGACATAAACTATACGAAAAGAGTTAGTAAGCTATTCGAAACGGCTACAAATATAGCGCACAGTGTAGGACGTAAAAGAACCGGCACCGAGCATTTTTTATATGCAATGCTGATTGATCAATCATCGCTTGCCGTCAAAATACTTCGTGAATTTTATAAAATAAATATTCCGGAGCTTGTCGAGAAGTTAAAGACTATGCTTGACAACGAGGCCAATCAAAAAGCAAATGACAAAGCCGAAGAGAATCAAGAGCTTCCGGCACAGCTTGCCGATATGGGTGTCGATATTACTCGGCGCGCACGTGAAAACAAGATTGATCCGATAATCGGCAGAAATGATGAAATATCACGAATAATCCAAATAC
>CAVEYH010000011.1:0-5044 GCA_963620055.1 bacterium
CGTCTATAACGGTTATTTTTCTGTGACTTCTGTTGTTAAACTCGTTATTGGCTTGCCCCCTCAGCTTTGAAAAAGACGTCGCCTCTATCCCAAAGCCTTTCAATATTTTTGCATAGTTGCCGGGCAAAGTATTCATGCAACCGATATCGTCATATATTACTTTAACCTCAAGTCCCTGCTTTGCTTTTTCTTTTAATATGTTTAATATGGGATCCCAAAATTTGCCTTCTTCTATAATAAAATACTCCATAAAGATAAACTTTTGGGCATTTTGTAGGTCAATTTTTAGACTCTCAAAATATTTTTCTCCGCACGGAAAATAAGTTTGTTCGGTACCTTTGAAAACATGTGTATCTGCGATATTCATTAACATTTTTGCCTGACTATATGCCACACCGTCACAACTCTCTAGCTCCGCCAAGATATTTTTATCGTCTTTTGTATACGTATGCTGTTTTAAGTCGTCAAGTCGTTTGACAAACTTTTTTTTGAGTGTCCTTGACGAAAACATAAAATACAGCATAAATCCGGCAATAGGCAAAATTAAAACAAAAAATATCCATGGAACTTTATACTCGGGATTATTGTCGGAAGCAATAATTTGAATTTCTGCCACAATCGTTGTTAAAATCGCTAAAATATAGAAATAAGGAACATACACACAAAGAGCAGTAACGATGCCGATTACTGCAAGTATCTCAAAAATCACTATTAAGATAGCAATTATATACCTGACCGGAATATAATTAACCTCTTTCTCTTCGATAATTTTTCCTTTGCGAACTTTAATCTTCTTTTTCATTTTAGCAATTAAAACTTTACTTATTGTTTTCACTCGATTTTAAGCGGTGCGTTTACACATTCGACAATAATATCTACTATAAATTCGGCGTTATCTTTGCAATCTAAGTTAAGCCACTTGACTATTATTGCAAGAATACCTCTCATATAAAACTCAAACACATATGACTCTTTATTTATGCCTATATCAAACTTTTTAAGGGCGGGAGCAAAAAATTCGACATACATTTTATTGAAAGTTTTTTCCGCTTCAAAAGTTTTCGGACTGTTATATACGGCTTTTAATATTCTTTTATTTTCCTTTACAAATTCTAAATACGGCAAAAGATATTTCGGCGTAATAAAATTCGCATCTTCTTTTGCGAGCGTATCCATGTTAAGCCGTTCTATCCCGTTTTCTTTATACTTATCAAAGAATTTTTTGTTTAAAAATTCGTTTGCCTCAATCAATAAGTCGTTTGTGTTTTCGTAATGCAAATAAAAGGTTGAGCGATTTACGCCAGCCTTTTTGCATATTTCTTTCACCGTGATATATTCAAAATCTTTCTTTTCAAGCAAATTTAAGAGCGCTTCGTCTATAAAACATGCGGTATGAAAATATTTGCTTTGCGATTTATTCATATACACTCCTTAATCTTCGTTACTGATTTGTTTTGCAAGCTCGACAATATCGCTTGCGTATTTCTTTTTCCCTTTTTCAAGCAGTCTTTTGTAGATCGGATAATTTACACCCATAAGCACCATGCCGACAATGCCGACAGCAATGCCTATAGCCATCATTAGCGTGGAGCCGTCTCCGATAACCTTCATCGCAAGACACATTCCCGTTCCGAAAACAAGCGTGGCAATAATACCGAATGTATATGTAAAAACGTTTGCCGGATTCTTTGCCTTTTGGTCTAATTTCTTCAATGCCTTGATCTTTGAAGTTTCCTTCGGTGCGTACTCGCTCGCAATCTTCTCTGCATAAATTTTGTCTGTGTTCATTTTTTTGTATCTCCTTGTTTTTTTATTGTACCTTAATTATACATAGCGAAAACAAAAAAACTGAACAACACAACAATATTAAAATGTCGATTTAAGAACTTTTATGCTGCTTTTTAAGCATTATAACACACTTTTTGTATTTTAACTTGCGTTTCGCATTTATTTTATATTTGTATTTTTTTGGGGGGGATGTTACGGAGTGTTTTTCGAATGTTTCAAATGTCGCTTTTCGGGCGACATTTTTTATTGTGCGCGTGGTGTAATGTGGGTACAAATTCAATTTGACGGAGGTGTTTTGTATGAAAACAATTACGGCGAAAGGCGTAGGGGCTGTTTCGGTGAAACCCGATCTAATTGCGCTTACTTTAACGATTACAACCAAAGATTACGAATACGATTCGACGATGAAATTCGCGGCGGAGCGGATCGATTGTCTGAACAAATCGTTGGAAGCGGCGGGGTTTGAGAAGAACGCGGCGAAAATCACGGATTTCAGGGTGGATACAAGTTACAGAAGCGTAAAAGACAAAAAAAGCAACTACACGAGCGTGTTCGACGGATATGACTGCTTGCACAGATTGAAAGTCGAGTTCGATTTCGATACGAAACGATTGGCAAAGGCACTTTCCAAGATTTCGAAGTGTATCGCAGAACCCAAAATTTCGATTAAATTTACGGTGAAAGATCCGGCAGCGGTGAGTGAGGGATTATTGAAAGCGGCAGTGAAAAACGCAAGGGAAAAAGCGAAATTTTTGTGCGAGGCTTCGGGGACGAAGCTCGGCGAGTTGGTTACGATCGATTATAATTGGGGAGAGTTGCGTTTGTATTCCGAAACCGATTACAATGTGGAAGACAGGTGCGTGAAGATGAGCGCGGCGGTCGGTATCGAAGATATTGAAATCGAGACGAAAGAGATTAAGGCGAAAGATACGGCAACGTTTGAATGGGAGATTGCATGAAAAATTTTTGAAAGAGAAATCGGCAGCGAAAGCAAATGAAGTAAAAAATAGCAAGAATTTGTAAAATCACGGCAATATTCTTATTGAAATGCAGCGAAGTAACCGTTATAATGATGTCATCGTACGATATTTTCACGCAAGCGGTTTCAATCTCGGGAGATTCTTACCGCGCGGATACTTCGGCGGAGTCGGTGCGACTTTATCAATTACAATCAATTTTCTCGTAATGTCGGGTGCGACATTTACTTCACAAATCTCGCGGACGTTCCCGCCTAGCATGGCTATCGCCTTCCCTGCCGATTCGGTCTCCGTTTCGGCTTTTTCGGATTTGTATGCGATAAAGCATCCGCCTATCTTTACGAACGGCAAAGCGTACTCAACTAGTGTCGTGAGCTCCGCCACGGCACGAGATACGACCACGTCAAACTCGGCTTTGTGCAAAAAGTCTTCTATTCTCGCATGCACGGCGGTGATGTTTTTTAGTCCGAGATCCGCGATAACGTCATTCATAAACGCAACTTTTTTGTTCACGCTGTCGAGTAGCATTACAGTCAAATCGTCACGCACGATTTTTAGCGGAATGCCCGGGAAACCCGCTCCGCTCCCTATATCGAGTACGCTCGCCCCTTCTTTTATTAGGTCAAGTCCAGCCAGCGAATCGGCAAAGTGTTTTACTCTTATATCGCTCGACTCCGTTATTGCCGTGAGATTGATCACTTTGTTGCGCTCCGTCAGCATATCGGCATAACGGTCAAAAGCCGTCTTCACTCGCTCGCTTGTCATAATTTCGTCATAATTCATCATAAAAGCACTCTCTCCACAGAACTATTTTTAATAGCTTGTAATATTCTAAAAGATATTTTTAGTATTTTATTATCACTTTTTCATTTATTGTAGAGTTTTTGGATGATAATACGGTAATTATATACCTATTTTATGTAAAAAGTCAATCGCAAGCCCTGCGCTATAACGAAACGCATATAGAGCATCGTGCACGCTTGTTTTGTCCTAAAATGTTCCGCCGTCGCACTTGCTTTTATACAGCCAAATCATCGTAAAACCTATGCTAAAATCGTTGACAAGATTTTGCGTGCACTCTATAATACAATCAACCTACTAAAATAGTAGGGAATTATTGACTTATCCGAAGGAGAAATAAAAATGGCACACATATACAAGTCAAGCGAAGAGCTTATCGGAAACACGCCTTTGATGGAGCTGACACACATAGAGAAAACATTCGGATTGAAGACAAAAATTTTGGCAAAGCTTGAATATTTTAATCCTGCGGGATCGGTAAAAGACAGAGTCGCAAAAGCCATGATCGAGGATGCCGAAAAGCAAGGCAAAATCAAGGCGGGAGCGACGCTGATAGAACCGACTTCGGGCAATACGGGTATAGGAATAGCCGCCGTCGGTACGGCAAAGGGTTATAAGGTCATTATAGTAATGCCGGACACGATGTCCGTCGAGCGCATAAAACTTATCAAGGCTTACGGGGCTGAAATCGTTCTCTCCGATGGTGCAAAAGGCATGTCGGGAGCGATCGAAAAAGCGGACGAGATCGCGAAAAACACGGAAAACAGCATTGTTGTCGGGCAGTTCGTAAACCCCGCAAACCCCAAGGCGCACTACGAAACCACGGGACCGGAGATCTATTCCGATACGGACGGCAAAGTCGATTACTTTGTCGCGGGAGTCGGCACGGGCGGAACGATAACCGGTGTCGGTAAATACTTAAAAGAAAAAATAAAGGACGTCAAGATAGTCGCCGTCGAGCCCGCCACTTCACCCATCCTATCAAAAGGCGTATCGGGTGCACACAAGATCCAAGGCATAGGTGCGGGATTCGTACCAAAAACGTTGGACACCTCCGTATACGACGAAGTGGTTGCGGTAGGTAACGACGAAGCATTCGAATACGGTAGACTCATAGGCTCTACAGAAGGCGTGCTCGTCGGTATCTCGTCGGGAGCCGCGCTTTTCGCCGCGATCGAAATCGCTAAAAAACCGGAAAATGCGGGCAAAACTATTGTCGTTCTATTCCCCGACAGCGGTGACAGATACTTGTCCACTCCGCTATACAACGCATAATTATGCTTGTTTCGACTCGCGGAAGATACGCACTGCGCTTTGTGACGGACCTCGCTGAAAACGGCGGTTTCGAAAACGGTGATTTTATCGCGCTGAAAGACGTATCTAATCGACAAGATATTTCTCTCAAGTACTTAGAAAGCATTGCTTCACTCCTTGTAAAGAGCGGACTGCTTGTCGGTAAAAACGGTAAAAACGGCGGT
>CAVEYH010000011.1:5054-17039 GCA_963620055.1 bacterium
GGCTTGCACCGTTTACGACGTTTTGTCCGCGACCGAGGGGAAAATTTCACCCGTGGCGTGCCTAAAACCCGACACAAACACTTGTAACAGAAAAAACTGTTGCAAAGTTTTGCCCGTGTGGCAAAAATTAGACGGAGTAATCGGCGATTTTCTACGTGGCATTACGATTGCATCACTTTTAGAGCAGCGGTAGCGATATATAGCGAATTGTGATAAATTTATGAAAATACACCACTAAATCGTTGACAACGGCGGACTTTTTATATATAATGCCTAGCATAGGAGATCGATATGCGACAGTTTAACGGCAACATGATCATGTGCGGTATGATGCGTATGCAAAGCATGCGTCTATTGTCATATTAGCCAACAGGATCGGCCAGCCGTAATCAATCGATATAAAATCGGGCGGTAAGTCATCGGGGCTTATCGCTTTTTATTATACTCCGAGGAGAATAACGTGATAGAACTACAAAACGTCTACAAAACCTATGAAACGAGGCAAGGCACGTTCGTCGCACTCCGCAACATAAACCTAACAATCGAGTACGGCGACGTTTTCGGCATAATAGGTCTGTCGGGTGCGGGAAAGTCGACGCTAGTGCGATGCATGAATTTACTCGAACGGCCCAGCGAAGGCAATATACTCATTGACGGCGAGGATCTACTGTCCGCCGACAAAAACACGCTACGGACGATTCGCCGAAAAGTTTCGATGATTTTCCAGCAATTCAATCTACTCGCACAGCGAACGGTGCTTAAAAACGTAGAGCTTGCAGGCGAGATAGATCACAATCCGGACAGACATCAAAAGGCGATCGACTTGCTGACTACAGTAGGACTTGAGGACAAACTTGACGCCTACCCCGCAGAGCTGTCGGGCGGTCAACAACAGCGAGTCGCGATCGCGCGTGCGCTGATGACGGACCCCGAGGTGTTACTTTGCGACGAAGCGACGAGTGCGCTCGATCCCGAGACCACAAAATCGATACTCGCTCTATTAAAAGAATTGAACACGAAACTCGGACTTACGATCGTGATAATATCGCATCAAATGTCGGTCATAGAGACAATTTGCAACAAGGTCGCGATAATCGACAATGCGGAGATCGTGGAAACGGGCGAACTGCAAAACGTTTTTCTTTCACCGAAAATGCCGATCACAAAACGCTTGGTGTACTCGGGACGCATCAATGCAGACATTCACGGAGAAAAATTCGTTAAACTGCTGTTTGACGGCTCGACGGACAAACCGGTCATAACAAATATTATTCAGGAGTGCAACATACTTTTGTCCGTGTTCTATGCCGAAACGAAAGTCATCAACGGGGTGACTTACGGACAGATAATATTCCGTCTTCCCTACTACGACGAAGACATAGAGAAACTGCGTGCATACCTCGACAAAAGAGGTATCGGCTACGAGGAGGTGGACAGCGATGACTTTTGTTGAGATAGCCTTGATGACGGGCGAAACGTTGTTAATCACACTACTATCCACTCTCTTTGCTTATCTGTTGGGTTTGCCGTGCGGAGTGCTTTTGTCCGTCACGTCGAAAAATGGCATCAAGCCTTGTAGATGGCTAAACTTTTTGGTAGGCTTTATCGTCAACGTGTTGCGCTCGGTGCCGTGCCTTATCATCATAGTGCTGTGCATACCGTGGACACGTGCTTGGTTCGGACGCGGAACGGGCGAATGGTACACGATCCTTATTCCTCTCACGGTCTGCGCATTCGGATTCGTTTCGCGCATGGTGGAACAGTCGCTTGCCGAAGTGCCGGCCGGTGAGATCGAAGCCGTAAGATCGCTAGGCGCAACCGACTTTCAACTAATAACGAAAGTGCTTTTGCCCGAGGCAAGAATTTCACTCATAACGGGCGCGGCAGTCGTTGCCGTCAGCATAATCGGCTACACGTCGTTCGCATACAACATAGGTGCCGGCGGACTTATTGCCGGAATATACACGTTCTACACGCGCCACACCGGTGACTACATGTCGTCATGGACGATGTGGCTATTGATAATCATTGTCGTGCTCATTGTCCAGCTTATTCAGGAAATTGGACTAAAAATAGCAAAATCATTAGACAAAAGGAGACTGTTAAAATGAAAAAAACACTCAAGACACTGTTGCTCGTCGCGCTATGTGCGATAACCACGCTCGGATTTTGCATGACCGCCGTCGGATGCGGATCAAACGACAAAACCATAACCGTTTGCGCGTCCGAAGTACCGCATGCGGAAGTGCTAAACGGCATCGTAAAGAGCGAGCTAGAGAAAAAAGGCTATAAACTCTCGGTAAAAGTGATCGACTGGACGGAGCAAAACGATGCGGTTGCCGGCGGTGACTACGACGCAAACTACTTCCAACACGTCCCGTATCTAAATACTTACACGGGCAAGACAAAACTTTTCGCTACTTGCAAAGTGCATTACGAACCGCTCGGTATCTACTACGGTAAAGCCGTCACCGGTACTGCCGTCACGGATGGCAAAACTTTTGAGATATGCGACGACACTTCAAACGCCGCTCGCGCATTCAATTTACTCGAAGCAAAAGGCGTAATCAGTAAAGAAGCCGAAGGCGACAACTACCCCGTTACCGACGACGGAGAAAGCTTAACCTTGGGTGACACTTCCAAAGAATGGGTAAGCAAAGATAAAGCGGTAAAAGTAACACTCGTTGCCGAAAATCTACTAGTTTCGTCCATGAGCGATTATGACTTCGCGCTACTGCCGTGCAACACCGCTTACACCGGCAACGTAAGCTCTGATAAACGTGCCGCCGTCGAGGACGATCCCATCCAAGTCGCCGGCAAAGCAAACGTGATCGCAGCCCGCGTAGACGACTACAAAAACAATGCCGAGTACAAGGCAAAGATCGATGCGCTCACCGACGTTATGCTCTCGAAGGCCGTTGCCGACTTCTTTAACGAGCAGTATAACGGCATAATCACTTGCTCGGATCAGACTCAAATCGATCTCAGAAGCGAACTAAAATAACCGACCTTCGTTACAATAATTTGACGTTGGGATAGATAAAACTTATTGCACAAGCACTTAAAAAGGCGGTAGAAAATGATTAAAAACGGCGAAAAATTGTGCTTTCTGGGTGACAGCATCACCGAGGGCATCGGCACCACGACAAAGCGATATTTCGATTACATTGCGGAAGAAACGGGCGCAATAACGTACGGTTTCGGCGTAAACGGGGCACAATCGATCGATCTTTTACCTCAAATCGAAAACATGCGCAAAGAAACCGGCGACGACTTCGATATTCTGTTTATTTTCATCGGCACGAACGATTTTTACGGCGGTGTGCCTTTGGGCGAATTTTTCACGGAACACGAAGAAACCGTAGTTACGGAATACGACGGAAACGACAATCCGATCAGTTATGCCGTGCGAAAAAAACGCGAGTTCACGTTCGACGATACGTTCGCGGGGCGACTGAACAAGATTCTCTCGTATGTGAAAAACGAATTCCCCGAAAAGCGCGTGGTGTTGCTGACACCATTGCATCGTGCGTATGCGTATTTTGGCGGAGCAAACGTGCAACCGAACGAATTGTATGCGAATAAAATCGGCGAATATTTCGAATCCTACGTTATCGCGGTACGCCATGCGGCGGATATTTGGTCGGCGGAGCTTATCGACTTATATCGCGAAAGCGGATTGTTTCCGCTCAGCGAAAATCATGCGGAAAAATATTTTAACAAATCGGCAAACGATAATTTGCATCCAAACGACGCAGGCCATTACAAAATAGCGCAAACGATTTTAAGAAAAATATAAAATCGCAAACAAACGGTGAAGCATAAGAATATTAGTGTATAACGGACTTTCCGACAAACGGCGAGTCCGTTTTTTATTGCTCACAAATAGGTTTACCTTAATCAATATGCCCGCTTCCCAAAAAAAGCTATATGGCAAAATACTTGCAAAAAATGCAGAATGACTATATAATGTTATATAAATCAAAATAATTTTTTACGGAGAAAATAACAAATGCTGGAAATACGGCATATCAACAAGACGTATACGCCAAAACACGGCGTGCCGGTAAAGGCTCTCGACGACGTAAGTCTCAAGTTCGAGGACAAAGGCATAGTGTTTATTCTCGGTAAATCCGGAAGCGGTAAGTCTACGTTACTCAACGTGCTGGGCGGACTCGATCGCGCGGACAGCGGTGAATTCTTAATAAAGGGCAAGTCGAGCAACAACTTCACGCAATCGGACTTCGACAGCTATCGCAACACTTTCATAGGCTTTATTTTCCAAGAATACAACATTCTGCCCGAATTTACCGTGGGCGCAAACATTGCTCTGGCAATGCAACTTCAGGGCAAGAAAGCCACAAACGAGGCGTTAAACGCGATACTTGACGAAGTTGACCTGACCGGCTACGGCAATCGCAAACCGAACGAACTGTCCGGCGGACAAAAACAACGTGTCGCAATCGCGCGTGCTCTGGTCAAAAATCCCGAGATGATCATGGCGGACGAGCCTACGGGCGCACTCGACAGCAGAACCGGCAAACAGGTCTTTGATACTTTGAAAAAACTGTCGAAAGAAAAACTCGTGCTTGTGGTGTCACACGATCGCGATTTTGCCGAGCTTTACGCCGACCGCATTATCGAGCTCAAGGACGGTAAAATTATCTCCGACGTGTCGAAAATTTCCGCAAAACCCAATGAGATATCGAGTGGCGTGTGCGCGGTTGACGAACACGTCTTGCGCGTTAAAAAGGGCTACACTCTCACAGACCACGATCTCGAGCTTATTCGTAAATATATTGAAAACGCGGACGACGACACGATAATCAGTACCGACGGCAAAAACAACACAGAGGTCAAGAAAGTCCTGAAAATGAACGACGACGGCGGTAAAGATACGTTCGTAGACACTCGCCCCGACGACGTGAAACTAAAAGATTATACGCCTGCCGACAGCAAACTCGTTCGCTCGCGCCTTCCTTTTAAAAATTCGTTGAAAATAGGCGCAAGCAGTCTAAAAGTCAAGCCGTTCCGTCTCATCCTCACGATTCTTTTGTGCGTGGTGGCTTTCGCAATGTTCGGTCTTACCGACACCATGGCGGCTTATGACAAATACACGACGTACGAGCGATCAATAGCCGATGCGAAAATCGATGGCGCGGCTTTCACAAAAACGCGTTTCCGCGAATATTCGTACTACAAAGACGACGGCACTATAACCAGCGGAAACGACAGTGACGACAGCGAGATCGAGAACGAAAAAGACGGCTACTTCTATGAAACCAAGCTCTCCGACTCAGACATAAAGAAAATAGGTGACACTCTCGGGATCCAAATGCTCCCCGTCTACTCTCCGGGCAGTTATAGTTCGATATCATTCTCGTCCTCAATCGCAAATTCGAGCAAACTATCGAGCGATAACGGCTCGATCTATAATATGTCAATGTCGGGCTTCTGCGAGATCGATCAATCTACTTTCGACAATACCGGACTAAAACTTTCCGCGGGCAGAATTCCTTCCGCTACGAGTGAAATCCTGATCACTAACTTTGTGTACGATCAATTCGCTATCGCCGGCATGCGCGGAGCAGACGCAACAAACCCGAAATTCACTCCGACTTCGCCCGATGAAATCTTAAACAAAACACTGACACTGTCATACCAAGGCAACGACTTCGAATTTAAGATCGTAGGCGTCGCGGAGACAAACTTCAACACTTCAAAATATGCCGACTACCTCCCTGGCGCACAAAAAATAGACACCACCATCGCGACTATTATCAACATGGGCGAACTAGAAACACAGATAAAGTACAGTTTCCACTCGATAGCATTCGTCGCACCCGGCACAATCGATGCTCTCGTGGCAACAACATACGACGAGAGTTCGGATCCGATAAACACTAAAAACGTAAACAATTTTAACTACTACATCTCGCTCTCGAGTAACTCTAGTTATACGACTTTTAACTACATAGCGTCGCTCTCGGCACTTAGCGATCACGATGCCATCGTATGGACGGACGGAGAAAAAACTACGCTCGGTGACAATGAAATACTTCTTCCGTACTCATTGAACAATTCCGAAGCATATTGCTCCGATTCTCTCGCCGCAGGCCTAGTTGAAGCCGGCTATTACGACGTTATGGATAAAATAAATCTCACCACAAAACAACTATCCGAAATAATCTACGAGTTAACATACTACAGTAACGCCTACTTGGCCGAAGCTAAAAAAGACTTCCCAAAAGGCTATCCCGATGCCTTCAAAACGCAACAAATCACGGAAGGATTCATTGACAACACGGCTTCCGACGAAGATATTGCGGATTTGTATTGTAGCTACTTGGCAGATTACGGCAAGACCTCGGACGGATACACGGGCGGATACTTTGTAAACGAATACGGTACACCCGGTTATCTCTATGTCCGCAAAGCGTATAAACTTATCGCTTCTTGCGAAGACATCGGCTACAACAAATTCGGTGATTCGGGCATAATGGAGATTCAATCCGAAAACAATTATTCGCGCAAAAATTACAACGTCGTCGGCTATTACTTCCCCACACTTGATTTTATGATTTCCAACGAAGCTTATGCCGACATCGGCACTCCTACCGGCAATATTTTGCCGATGATCGTCGGTGATACTCTGTACAATTCGGTCGCTAAAAGTGATGAGATTTATTCGTTCTGTATAGGCAAAATGCCGTATGATAACGCATCAAAAGTAAGGCAAATCGTCGAATTCAACTACACTAATTTCGGCAGGATTCGTTATCAACTAAACAACGAAGTCAGTTCCACTTTGGAAATGGTGAACAGCTTAGTCGAGACGCTGTCACAAGTGTTCCTCTATATCGGCATAGGCTTTGCCGTGTTCGCCGCCCTCATGCTGTTTAATTTTATATCCGTATCGATCTCGTATAAAAAACGTGAGATCGGCATACTTCGTGCGGTCGGTGCACGCGGTGCGGACGTATTCGGAATATTCTTTAACGAAAGCATGATCATCACTCTCATTAACTGGGTGCTGGCTTCCGCAGTCACCGTAATAGGCGCAACGGTTATAAACAATTCGCTCCGAAACACAGGCGGTTTCTCGCTAACGCTTCTCAACGTCGGTATCCACCAATTCGTGTTTATCCTCGCAATCGGAATAGTCGTGGCGTTTATCTCCACGTTCCTCCCCGTCCTGAAAATCTCAAGAAAACGCCCGATCGACGCGATCAGGAACAAATAATTCTTTACGATAAACCTGCCTCGCAAATTAGCGATAAATGGGTTGCGGTAACACTCAAACATGCACGCATGTGACACTATTTTAATCGTAATCATCGTTTAATAAAGTATCTTTATCCGTTATTTTGCCAAGTTATATACTTCGCTTTTTAGCCAAGAAGGCTTATATAATACGATCTTGGGCATAAGCCGTCTAAACCTAGCGAAAAGCACATAACTGCATCTCGGTACAAAAAAAGCACAGCCTCAAATACGGGGTTGCGCTTTTTTGGTTTAAGTATTATTCCCTATCATTTACAAGTTTATTCGGATCTTAGGGCAACGACGGGATCTTTGCGTGCGGCGGAGACTGCAGGGAACACGCCGGAAATTAGCGTAAGTACTACGGACACCGCGACCATCATTACCGCATAATACCACGGGAACAGTGCGATCGTCGCAACGGGAGTAAGTCCCGACACGATCAAGTTGATTATCAGCGAACACAGGTAAGTTACACCGATACCGATAAGTCCGGATGCAAGACCTATGATCGAGGTCTCTGCGATAAATAGACGGCTTACGTCACGTTTTCTTCCGCCGAGCGAACGAATGACGCCGATTTCTTTTATGCGCTCCACTACGGAAACGTAAGTTATGATTGCGATCATGACGGACGAAACGACCAGCGACAATGCCGTAAAGCCTATTAGTGCGATCGTGACGATATTTATAAACTCGCTGAGCATATCGATAATAACGGACAGCGAATCCGTGTACGTTATTTGCTGACGCTCTTCGTAAGTCACCGTGCGGTTTGTCGCTCCGCCGACGTAAATATCGCCCTCTCCGTTCCACTTGTCGAGATACGTCAATACGTTTTGCTTGTGCTCAAAATCGACCGGATACACGGAAATCGACGAGGCAAGGTTGCGACCGCCCATATTGTTTAGCGAGAATGAAACCGATCCGCTCTGTGCCGAGAATATCGACGTTTCACCGATATAGCCGAGCACGTTGTCATAATTGACATTGTTGTAGTTGTAAGAATATGTGTATATGATTCCGTACGGTACTGCGATTTTCTCAGTGCCGACGGTCTTATAAGCCACGCCCGTGCTTAACCTGTTATCGGAAATGTTCGAGTACGTCCTGTCTTCTTCGGATTTAAGTGAATCTTCTCTCACGAGCGTTGCGATCTCTGAATTCGTGTTGCGCTCGATAATATACTTCGTGAATGCTTCGGTATAATAAAATCCGTTCTCCATACAGCCATAGCTCGTGCCGGCTTTCGGTGCGACTATACCCACGACTTTAAGTTCAATACCCTTCGTATTTTCGTCGTTGTTCCAATCGGGATTTGATATATTCGAGTAATTGAAAGTCACGTTGTCTTGATCCAAGGGATTTTCATACTTTTCGTACACGGCATCGTTCGGGTAATACGTAAATACCTTGTTCTCCATAAGATCTTCGTATGTAAAGCGCGGTCTGTCGAGATCGTCCGACTCGTACGCTTCCATGTTCGAAACGTTCTCTTTACCGAACGCACGTACGGACGAATCGTACACGACGTGCAAAAACTCGTCTTGCGAATAATAGCCGAGCTGAGCAAGTAATACGTCCGAGAGCGCAGACTGGCTGTCGAGCACTATCATGATCTCGTCCTTTTCGGTAGCGATCTTACCCGCAAGTACGTCGTACTGCTGTTCGATATAATCCGCTCCCGCCGGCATCTGTCTGAAATCGTCGACAAGTGCGGAAACATAGGACGAATATTTGTCGAACACGGTTTCGCTAAGCACGGAAATATACATGTTTCTTATGGCAGCGACGGACATGTTTTGCTTGGTATCCTCGTCGCCTTTCGTAGTGTAAAAATCTGTGTAAATATTCCCGCCGATATTTAGGTCATAATCGAGATACACCGCAGCCGCATCTTCGCTAGGCAGTGCGGAAACATAGTCGATATATTCTTGGGTGATGTCGTTTTTGACGACCAGTTTGTCTGCGGTTTTCGAGTAGCCGACCAGTGTATCGACCATGGAATTGACGTTGACGTAACCGTTTTCGCGAATAAAGTCTTTCTTTTGCTCGGTAGTCATCGTGCTCATCAATGCGCTCATGTCGTACGCACTCTCGGAAATCGTGATCGGATTGCCGGACAACATATCGTTCTGCATATCGGTAATGTAAGTTTGCAAACCGAACGACAACGCAAGCACCAACGACACACCTATTATGCCAATCGCACCGGCTATACTTGTAAGAATCGTGCGCGCTTTTTTTGTAAGTAAGTTTTGCGCGCTCAATCTAAACGCGGTGAATGGTGACATCTTCGCTTTTTCCGCATGCTTTTTGCGCTTTGTCTTGCTTTCTTTCGCTTGTTTTTCGGCCATGATTGTCTCATCCGTGCGATCGGTATTCATGACGTTTGCCGTCACAGAATAATCTACACGCTCTTCTTTTTCCTCTTCTTCGCGCGTGTACGGATTGCTGTCACCCACGACTTCGCCGTCAAGCAGCCTGATAATACGCGTTGAATATTTCTCGGCAAGCTCGGGATTGTGCGTGACCATAATAACCAGTTTTTCACTGGCAATCGAGGCAATAAGGTCCATAATTTGCACGCTCGTAGCGGTATCTAGCGCACCGGTAGGCTCGTCGGCAAGCAAGATTTCGGGCTCGTTGACGAGCGCACGCGCTATAGCCACACGCTGACACTGACCACCCGACAATTGATTTGGTCGCTTGTTGTACTGCCCCGCCAGTCCTACTCTGTCAAGAGCTTTTTTCGCTCTCTCCGTGCGTTCCGCCTTGCTTACTCCGGCAATAGTCAGCGCAAGTTCGACATTCCCGAGTACCGTTTGATGCGGAATAAGATTGTAGCTTTGGAAAATAAAACCTATGCGGTGATTGCGATACACGTCCCAATCGTTATCACGGAATTTTTTCGTGCTGACTCCGTTGATGCTCAGGTCACCTGACGTGTACTTGTCCAGTCCACCGATAATATTGAGCATCGTGGTCTTGCCACAGCCCGACGGTCCTAAAATGGATACAAATTCGCTCTTGCGAAAGTACAGCGACACACCTTTTAAGGCTCGCACACTCGTATCGGCGACTTTGTAATCCTTTACGATCGAAGTAAGTCCTAACATATATTTACTCCTTATGGAAAATTGAATACGATTTAATTATGAACAAAAATCTAGTTCTCGCGCGTCACGACACCGTTTTCCACGCGATAGAACACAGCCTTGTCAAAGACTTCCCTCAGTCCTTTCTGCGCGTTGGTGCAAGTGATGATCGTCTGATGCCCCGAGAGTCGTTCGATCAGCCGACTTTTGCGCGTTTCGTCGAGTTCGCTGAACACATCGTCAAGAAGTAGCACCGGATATTCGCCGGTCTCTTCGTAAAACAGATCGAGTTGAGCCAATTTAAGACTGAGTGCAGCGGTACGTTGCTGTCCCTGTGAACCGAATTTGCGAATATCGAGGTCTCCCGACAGTACCACCATATCGTCAGTCTGCACTCCCACATGCGTATAGCCTAAAACGACATCCTTTTCGCGCGTGCGCTTCAGTTCCGAGAGAAAGTTCTCGCGAATCTCGTCCTCGTTGTCCCCCTCTATACTCTCGTACCCTAGCGAAAGATGCTCCTTCCCTGCGGTAAGATACTCGTGATTTTTGTCCGCAAGCCCGTTGAGCCTTGCGATAAATCCTTTTCTCGTCTTAATAATCTTTGCGCCCGCATCGACAAGCTGAAGGTCCCACACATCGAGAGTATCCGCTCCGCTCCCCGCCTTTAATAGACGGTTTCGCTGTGCAAGTATGCGGTTGTAGCGCATGAGAAGGTAAAAATACTGCCGAGAAATTTGGCTGAGCGCAATATCGATAAACCTCCGTCTCTCGCCCGGAGCCTCTTTTATGATCGCGATCTCGTCGGGTGAAAACAGTATGACCATAATTACACCCATAAGTTCGCCTAATTTTTTAACCGGCGCGCCGTTTATCGCAACGCGCTTGTTTTCACGCTTGTCGAGTACGATCTCCACACGAGATTTTCCGTAACGTCCTACGGCATCCGCACGGATTCTTGCCATGTCGTCGCCCCAACGTATAAGCTCCTTGTCGCGCGGTGTGCGCATACTTCGCCCGACACCCGTAAAATACACCGCTTCGAGCAAATTCGTCTTGCCCTGTGCGTTTTCGCCCGTAAACACATTAAGCCCGGGCGAAAGATCCAGCCCGAGCGAACCATAGTTACGATAATTATTCAGTGTTACGCGCGTGATATACATGACTTTATTTTAACATATACACCACGGAAAATCAACGAATTACCGCCGTTTCAAGATTAGAGTTGTCTAAAATTATCGCAAAATCTTTTCATCCCGCTGTCACTCTACAACACAAATCACTCGCTATACGAGTGCACCCACTTCTTTTGCCCCACGAAAATTCCTACTTTCCCCCTCACTCTACAACACAAACCACTCGCGAATAAATGCATCCACTTCTTGTCGGTTCCTGTGACACACATCTCTCGGCAGAAAGCGATGATGCCGAATATCGCTAAATTTTCTAAATAAACATCGGGCTACCGCTAAACTATAACTCTATAACGGATTATAGTTTTTTTATGCGATTTTCGGGTAACGTATGAGATTTTAATATGTCGAGCATCAAACAAAAAATTCGAAAAATATTTTAAGAAATTTTCGAAAAATCTTGCTTTATATAAATTTACGTGATACAATAT
>CAVEYH010000012.1:0-15477 GCA_963620055.1 bacterium
GAAATACATAAGAGAGGTAAAAATATGTTTAAGAAAGTTGTTTCGTTTATGTTAGGATTGCTAATGTGCTTTCCTGTAATGGCATGTAAGGAAAAAATCGAAGCAGGTACACTGGAAATCAATTTTACTATAGCAGGCTATGGTGAAGATTATATTACGGAGCTATTGGATGCGTTTACGAAAAGCACCGGAATCAATGTAGCTTATACGACAGACGATAACGCCACAAACTCTGCAATCGGCAGAATTACGTCGGTAAAAAAGAACACTACCGATATATTCTTTACCATGCATCCGTGTTTTTCGCTAATCGATGCAAATAAGAATAAATCCGGCTATGATAATCTTTTTATGGATCTTAGTGACTTGTATGAGATGGAAGTTCCGGGTAAGAACGGCAAAAAGCTAAAAGAAGTTGTTCGTCAAGACCTATATGAAACGAATATTACATACAACATCGACGGAACTGCCGGCACTACATATATCGTTCCTTGGACGGCATCTGTCGAAGGATTCGTAGCGAATAAGAAAGTGCTCGCAAATTATGGCATTATGTCATTGCCGAGAACTACAGATGAGTTTGAAGAAGTGTTGGACTTGATTAAATCCGGTAAAACCGCAGATGGCGAGATCGTGGCACCGGCAAATCGTTCGAGCGGTTTGACATGTGCGAACAACTCGGCTTATTGGACATTTATTTGGTCGGCTTGGTGGGCGCAATACGAGGGATTAGAAGGAATTGACAAATATTTTGCGGCGCGTCCGGACGGAGCAACCGAGCCGTATATTCCCGATTGGCAGGCGCTTGAAAGCGACGGAAAACTCAATGCGATTGAGGAAACGTCTCGCTTCATATATAAAGGAAACGGATATATGGAGGCAAATTGTGCTAACAGAGATCACCTTACTTCGCAGGTTGACTTCCTTGACGGTAAGGCCGCATTCATACCTTCCGGAGCATGGCTTGAGACGGAAAGTGCGAACGACTTTTATAAGGAAGGTAAGGATGTTTCGTTCGTGTTTATGAAGGTTCCGGTTACAAGCAAGCTTTGCGATAAATACGATATATCCGAAGAGGAATTGAGAAATGCTATTGATTATGCCGATGGATTAACCACTACTAGCCCTTCTTATGAAGGCAAATCGACAAGTGAAGCGGAGGAGATTACAGCCGAGATCGTAAAGGCGCGCGGAGTTGTCAGCTCGATACTTACGAGCCAAAACAAGGCGGTTGTATCTGCGTATACCACCGAAAAAGATGAGGCGTATAAATTCTTGTTGTGGTATGCGAGCGATGAAGCGCAAGCAATACTTGTCAAATATGGCATCATGAGTGCGTTCGGTTACAAAGAAGTACCCGAGAGCTCGACAGAATTCTTAAAATCCATGTTTGATGTTTTGAATCGCGACAACACTCAACTTTTGACCCCGGGTACCAGATACCCCATGGCTTATAAGGCAGGTTTGGATTTTACGGCACATACGACGATAACCAGTGCAAATAAAGGTTTTGAGAATCTACTTTACAACGGAACAAAAACACCGCAGGCTATTTACGACAAGGAATTAGACTATTTTAAGGCAAAATGGTCGCAGATGCTCGTCAACGCCGGCTATGGCAAAACGAACTAATAAGGAGGGGTAGGAGAATGAAGAGAAAATTACTATTTGTTTTATCGATCATGTTGTGTATATGCATGGCATTGTTCTGTGCGTGTGCAAAAACTGACGATAATGTCGAGCCGACGACGCCGGAAGACGACAAGCATGACGAACAGGTCATGCCGACTAAAACGGTAAATGTAACTACCGGCTTTGAACAAGAAGACGACAGTTTGGTGTTTTCAGGCGGTAATGGAGCAAATCTTAGTATAAATGACGACAGCCGATATGTCCATACCGGAGCAAAGTCGTTGAAAGTTTCTGTATCCACTTTCGCGAATGCCGAGTTCAAGTTTTCTGAGAATATAATCGAAAAAGTTATAACGGATTATGATTATTTGAGCTTTTGGATATACAGTGATTTTGACGGGACGCTTGCGTTGACGAATTCTTCCGTGTATTCCAACGGTAGCGGATCATTCCTAACGTCCGGAATAGAAAAGGGCAAGTGGACAAAGGTTAAAGTCGAAAAAGGCTCGGATGCGTTCGATGTTATGCAATATAACCTTGCGTTCAATAACTTTATACTCATGGCAACCGGAAAAGATTTTGGCAATGTTGTAAGTTATGATCTATATATCGACGACGTAAGACTATACAAGTCCGGCAGTGTCGGCGAGTGTGAAATGGTTATGCAGTTCGGTGACGATATCCTCGGTGAAATGCCCGAGGCGGAGGCAGGGGTAGAGTACACATTGCCTTTGATGCGTGTGTATTCGCCGAACGGGTACGGTGTAGTAAATGCAGATTCCTCTTGCATAAAGGCTGTTCACGATAAAGACGGAAACACCGTTCCAATAACTGACGGCAAAGTAAAATTAGATAAATGCGGTACATATACATACGAATGCTCCTATACATATGACGGAATTGAGAATATGTTTATGGCCGATTTTGATGTCATTTTTGCCGACGTAAAGGACTTTTACACAGGAACGGCAACAAAAGACAAGGAATATTCGATAGTTAATCCTACGCTCGTGAAAGTAAATACGGATGTCGTGCTAACCGATGTTACTTCGGCAGTTTCCGTGGTTTCTCCGAGTGGGAAGGAAACTAAAGTAGCAAATGGAAAGTTCACTCCGGATGAGTGTGGAGAATGGACAATAAAATATGACTTTTCGCGTTCCGTAAACGGAGTCGAGAACAGTCAGCAGATTACGAAAGAATTGTTCGTAGGCTCTGTATCCGGATTAGTCAATGATTTTTCGGGAGAATCTACCGGCGGTTTGTATTTGGGCGGAAGTGTTTCCAATATTTCGTTAAAGCTCAGTGATGAAAAATATAAAACCGCACTCAACGGGAATACGCAATCGTTGAAGATTACGGCATCTGGTAAAAATACCGTGGCAATCGGAATAGGAAATGATTTTCCCTATGAAAACGTTATCGGTAAAAAATATCTTTCGATGTGGATTTACAACGGTGCAACCGTAGACGTAACGTTTGAGATTACGGCAGCAAACGGCAGTCAAACGTTGAAAGCTGGTGCATGGAATTATTGCATAGTCAAGAGCAGTGATTTTACCGACGGCTTTGCGGGGAGCGAAATATTGTTCTATGATGAGAAGACTCGCTCAAAGCTCAGCTGCGACTTTTATATCGACGATATTCGTTTGATAGCCGAAGGGGATGCTGAGGAAGTCGTTTTTGCAGATAAAGTTACGGCAGACGAATATGACGAAACTACGAAAAGCGGTGTGCGCTATGCTATAAATACCGAATATGAAATTGATACGACGCTATGTGATGCGGACGGCAACACATTGACTGAAAAAGCAACGGTTGTTTCGGTGCTGAATAAGAGAAACAGAAAAGTCAATATTGACAATGTAAATCATTTTACTCCGAAACTTGTCGGAAAGCATACTATACTGTTGCAGTACGAAAAGGACGGCATTTTATGCACGTCAGAGAAAGTGATAGACGTTTTGGATCAATTTCTAATTTCTCCTGACGATAATTACGTCTTACTGCCGGGTGAAAAGAATGTTGCATATAATTTCGATGATCTACCGACGATTTGGAATCACGGTGTCATTGACAATTCGATTGTACCCGAAATCATAGTTTATGATCCAAGTAGTAGAGGAGTCGCGGTGACCGCCAATTCATTTACTCCGATCGCTACAGGGCGTTACACGGTAGTCATTATGGTAAAAGATACCTCGACAAAAGAGAGTGCTCTTATCGAGCGTAACTTGGCCGTATATGAGACGGGCAAGAAGGGTTGCATTGCGGATTTTGAGGATGAAGATATTTCCATGATGGAATCTACGACATACTATTATGGATCCGTATCTAATTTCGGACTGTCCGATAAGTATGCACATACCGGAAGTTACTCTGCCGCATTTTCCAGTGCGAGTGACGATACACGTGAATTAAAATTCGGCTTGACCGAAGGCAATATCGCAGGTGATATTTCCAGAAGTAAGTACATATCTTTTTGGGTATATATCGAAGATTCTAATCTCGAAAACAATTATTTCATTTCAAAAACTTCGTATGGCGGATGGATAAACGAAACTGACAACAGTTTTGTGACCGGTTCACTACATATGACAATCAAGCAAAATACTTGGACCGAGGTCAAAATCGAGCGCAAAGATTATGAGTCGGTATTGGGCGGAACGATTTTTGCCGGATACACATTCAATGTCGGCGGAAGTATGTGGGCTGCACAAAACAACGACTACATCACGATGTTTACTATTCAGAGAAAAGAAGAAGGCAAGAGCTTGGGTGGAACAATCAAGAAAGGTACGACGATCTATATTGACGATTTTGTCGTGGGTTATTAATAGTGAGGGAGATTATGAAAACGAAAAAGATTTTATCGATATTAATCATTCTTATTCTAGTGTTATCATCGATGTTTACTGTTGCATGCACAAATACCGACAGTAAACCTGATAGCGATGACACGGGCAAACAGACTGACATAACCGACAACACTAGTGGTGGCTCGAGCGGTGGCTCGAGTGGCGGTACGAGTGGCGGAAGTAGTTCTGCGGACACTGCCGATACCGATGAAACGTTTTATATTGGTATGTTCGGCATGGAACCGAATCAAGATAGCGAGCGATTCGCAAGATTTGCCGATGCGGTAAACGGGGATACGTACAACGTCTTCATGCTTTCGATCTATTCGACTGATGAGGAGCTCGATAAGTATTGTCAAATGATCTATGACCAAGGCAAAAAATTCTGGCTCTATGCAATGGACCTTGTGTGGAAATACGAGAGTAGTGGCCCCGTCGTGAGAGAGGACGCATATAAGCGTCTAAACGAGTTCCGTGCACGCGCTGCAGGCAAGTCTTGGTATGACGCGATGCTTGGACTGCATATAGACGAACCATTGCTTCAAGGCATGACGCTTGATGCTCTACACGAAGGATCGAAGGCAATCAATTTTGTTTTCCCCGAAAAGCGTTTTTGGGTCAACTTCGGTGGATTCGCTTTCAATGAAGATATTCCTTCATCGAATGAACGCATGACCGTAGAGGCAGGTGAATACATAACCGATCTTTCTTACGATCTCTACGGCGAATTAAATGACACCATTCTCGATACGTATGATAACATGGTGAACATGTTCAAGGGGAAAGGTAAATATTTTTGGGCAATTCCTATGACGATGTTTTATGCGTCACGCTCTACGGAAGCACAATGTATCGATCATGTAAAGACATTCTATGAAAAAGTAAAGAACACCGAGGGCGGATGCGGATTATTACTATACACAGGTACTACATTCTCTTGGGACCTAGAACAAATCGGAAACATCGGTTATTACGATATGCTCACCTCCAAGGAAGAATTTATGACGTGGAAGGATCGCAAAAAGCCTTGGTCTATTGCGTATAACGCGCTTTACGACGAAAGCGGGAATCCGATAAACGGTGGTTATTCTCCGTGGACCAATCTAAAAGAGGAAATCGAATCAAAGGCAAGCGAAATAAACGAATATAACAAGCAACACGCGAAACTTATCGATACCGAAATTATTGTCGAAAACAATCAGGTATTCGAATATAACGGCAGCAAACAATACCCGAAGCCATCGCCCGATTATCTCAATTATTCGTACGAGTTTATTGAGAAAGAAACTGAAATCGTGAGCAATATTGCGCCTTCCGCTATCGGCAAGTATACCGTAAAAATTACACTTCCCGCCAGCAAGTTCCGTGCCGGCAAGACGGTTTCCGTTGATTTTGAAATCGTTGCGGCAACGAAAACGTTGATAGACGAGAGTAAGATTACGACGAGTTATACCACGTCGTACAGCTACATTGCGGTGGAACAAAGCGGTCTTACTTATTCGACCGACGGCATAAATTATTCGGATTATGTAAAAGGGACGAAAATAGACGTTACGAGCCTTGTCGTGCGTTCGCAGTACGCAAATTGCATATACTTCAAGCAGGGCGACAAAGAACCTTATGTTATTCCTGTCGCGACATACAAAGAAAAAGCATTCTTCTTGTTTGAGGGTGATTCGCTTGATCAGTGGTCACACTTCGTAATAGCCGGCAATAAAAAACATTCCGGTAGTCAGTCGGCTTATATGTCAAAGGACAAGAGCGCTAAGGTAAACGACACCCTATATCGTAGTTATTTATACACCAATACCAGTGAGATTTACGACAATTCCAATTGCTCGGCAGTTGGTTCGAGATATTTGGAGTGTTGGGTTTATGCCGAAGAGGATGTAGACAGTTTCCAATTGATGTTGTCTTGCAGAAATTGGGTGTCGACATCGAGCAAAACGGTTGCATCGCTTCAGGCAAACAAATGGACAAAGCTTCAGTTTGATTTATCGGATTTGACCGATCCCGAAGTCGCACTTGAAGGCATCATAATGCTGAATTTCGAGACGAGCAAGCCGGTCAGCTTCTATATCGACGATATTTATTTGATTTCGTTGTAAAATTCAGAAAAATAAAGGAGCAAATTATGCAATTCGGTTTATTTTGCGTACAGTACAAAAAAGGCTTTGAAAAAGATTTTTACGATTTTGTCAACTGCGATTATGTAAACACATTTTTAGTCGGTGATAAAGATTACACGTCGAGCGATGCGACGACATCGTTTAATGCGATAGCAAAGGCGCACAAAACATGCTTTATATATTTTTATGAACTTGTGTTCAAGCGTGTAGACGGTCAAGGTATTGTCGATGTCGGTGAAGATTTTTCGAGTGGGCCGAGAACGGTATTAAAAGAGAATTGGCAAGAAACATTATTAGACTTAAAAGCATATTTAGAGAAACAGTCTTTTTATGATGCGATAGACGGGTTTTATATAGACGAGCCTATGTTGTGCGGAGTGTCTCTTGACGATTTTGAAACGGTGACGGGATTCCTTGCAAAGAATTTTGGGAAAAGGATATATGCTTGTTTCTCGGTAGCAGGAGTCGCGCCCGACATTTGGACAACAAATGGAGTACCTGCAATCACCGAAAAAGCTGGTCAATATTTGACGGATGCAGGATTCGATATGTACCATCCGTTCGACGAAAAATATGCGTACATAACGGAACAAATGAAAATGCGTCTAGGAAACAGAAAAGATCTTCGCATTTGGCATACACCGTGCATCATGAACTATAGAGGCGACAAAGAAGAATCGCATGCGGTAAAGCATCTAAACGGGCTTTATGAGTTGTTAAAAGAAGAGAAGAATCCGGGCGGACTTATGTGTTACGCAAATTATGTTTCCCCGTCCGAGACCGAACAGATAGGCAATATTGCGTTTGAACATTTGCGTGGTAGAAACGAGGGCGATGCGCATTGGAAAGAGTTAGAGAGCGAAATAGAGCGTATCGGAAGGGAAATTTGCCAAGCAAAATAAATGCCGGCATCTAATTTACAGTAAACGTCAGACGTAAATTTTACATAATGCGTCTGCAAAATAAAATCAGGAGGAAAAAGTTATGAAAAACAAACTAATCAAGTTGTTTGTGTTATTCGCTTGTATGCTCTGCTGTCTTTTGCCGTTAACCGCATGTAATGAAAAACCTAGCGATGATAACCCGAGCGACAAAGACATCACACCGGAAATAACCAAGACGGATATTACCGGTGTAAGCGTAGTAGACGCTGTCGACGGCAAAATATCCGTAGACTATACGGGTGAAGCAATTGCCGTAACCTATACGGGTACGGAAACGAGTCTGACGGTGACTTACGAAGGTAAGGACGGTACCGAATACGCAAAAAGCGAAACCGCACCTACGGATGTAGGCAACTATACCGTCACCGTATCATTTGCGGGCAATGACGCGCTAAATGCGTTTTCGATGACAGTAGATTTGGAAATCAAAAAGATTCAAAACGATTTCGAATTTACTGTTGCCGATACGGAGTTCGGGCAAGCAGTAACACCTACGGTTACCAAAAATGCTTCGAGTGGTGCAGTCACCTATAAATATGTAGGTATAAACGGCACGGATTATGAGGAAAGCGAAACCGCACCTACGGCAATCGGTGAATATTCAGTAACCGCAACCGTTGCGGCCACCAAAAATTATTACGGAGCAAGAAAAAGCCACAATTTCACGATTGAGTCGTCCGATCCGCTTTATGGTGTACCGGAAGAGATCACGGGAAAATTAAGTAGTCTTACCAGAGTTGACGATCTTGTATTGACAAAAAATGCAGGCTATCAAACAAACGTAGACGCAAAAATGACTCGTGCAGGCGTTATCAAGGCTTCCGGAACGTCAATCATGATCGAATCCGACAAAATCGAACATTCGCGCATGTTCATTCTCGTAAAGAGCAGTGTAAAAAATATACTTTATGCTCGTTTTGCGGTAAACGACGGGAATACCTATGAGACGGTAGTAAACGATCATACGAATTACTGCAAATTCAAAGCGGATATTGAGGTTGATGAAGGTTATTCTCTTGTTGCAATGCCCCTTGTTAAGTCTGATGCTTATGTGGGAAAAGCCGATGCCGAAGTGACAGGTGTTCACATGTTACCGAAGGAGATCGGAGATATTGAAATCATCGGTATCTACTATGCACCCGAGCTCGAAGATAGTGATGTTCCTGCTTCTGTTATGGAGAAAATCACGGCAAACACAAAGCTTACCGGTGTAGATTTTACGCTTGCAAGTCCTAGCTATGCGACGAACTCCGCAAAGAATTCTTGGATCAGCAATGGCAATGTAGCTGCATATCTTGTCAATGGTGAATCTCAGGCGTTAGAGCTTAAATACAAGAGCACAATCGGTTATAAGATGGCATTTGTAGTGTACGCCGAAGAAGAAGTCACTTGCTACTTCCGTCATGCAGTCGGCGGAGCTACCGGCTGGGCAGATGTAGTAAACGATGTCGATGGCAAGAATTCTAATTTGAGATTCAAAAATGAAGCAATAATTCCGCAGGGTTATTCTGTTGTTGAATTTGTATTAACCGAGTATCCGTCTTATTCGGGATCTGACGACGCCATAGTAACAGGTGTCCATATGCTCTTTAACAAGATGGGCATAAACGTTCGCGTTTACGACGTGTACACCGAACCGCTTGATGCCGCACCTGCCGATAAGCTCGCCGAGATGGAAGGCAAGACGTTGCTCGACTATACATTGGCTCCGTCAAGCTATGCAACCAATGAAAATGCGCTCGCCTACAACGGCACGTTGATGACTAGCGGAACCAATATGGAAGTAAAGGCAAACATAACCAGCGGAACCGTATATATGCTTGTCCATGCATCAAAAGCATCTACAGGATACTTCAGATTCGCGATCGAAGGCAAGTCCGGTTATGATGCAATTATGAATGGAGCCACAGAAAACGTAAAATACTATAATGCAGTTTCTGTTCCGGAAGGCTATTCTATTCTTACCATTAACTTGGCAAAATACAGTGAGTACACGGGTGACGCGGGTGCAAAGATAGGCGGATTCCATATCAATTTCTGGAACGATACGCTAGAATACTTTAACATCTTTGGCGTATGGCAGGAACCCGTCGAGCAGATAAGCAGTGAAATACTGGCTCAAGTTGCCGAAAAAGACGCACTCACATATACGCTCGTCGCAAATGGCGGATATAAAACAAACTCTGCTGAGAAAGTTAGCCAAGATCCGTTCAGCAATTACATTACGTCAAACGGCAATAATGTAGCGCTGAATATCACCGGCGTAACGAAGAAAGTCTACATCATAATGAAGTCGTCTGCAGCGGCTACCGCATATTTAAGATTCGGCGAGACGGCAGATGCTACCTATGAGACGTATGTAAATGTCCCGAATACATATTCGGAATATTGTAACGAAATTTTGGTTGCAGAAGGTATGCAAGTACTCGAAGTGACATTGTCTAAAAATACCGGATATACCGGTACTACGGGCGGAGATATCGTGGCTATGTACTTGCAACTTTCAAGTGTCAATTATACGATCTACGGAATTTATGCCGAGCCGTCCGACGTAGTGCCCAATTCCATTCTAAATCAAGTAGCAGGTAAGACAGCACTTACATATTCGCTATATTCCGCGCAATCGTGGGACACGAACGTCGTCGGCAAAGTAGACTATGACGATTCAACGAAGTATGTTACCGCAAGCGGTTGCCATTTGGCGCTGAACATTACCGGTGTAACCGACAAGGTTTATATCATAATGAAATCGTCCGAATCGGTTTCCGCATATTTAAGATTCGGTATAGAAAGCGAAATTACTTATGATAAATATGTAAATAGCGAAGCCTGCACGAAATATTTCAACAATATGAGCATTGAAAAAGGCTATAAACTATACGAGATTACGCTTGGTGCACATTCTTCTTATACGGGTGCGGCTGATGCAAGTATCGTGGCTATGTATTTGCAGTTTGCATCTGATAAGCCGGATTATACGATTTGCGGAATTTATGTTGACGCAGCCGAATAATAATTGTATAATCGTAAAATAGTGATGTTTATTTAGGTTTGGGCAAGTGGGGACGGATTGTCTCCGCTTGCTCAAATCTTTATATGTCTTAATAATTAGTTACAAGGAGAGTAAAAATGGTAAAGAACACACCTGCAATGGGTTGGAATACATGGAATACGTTTACCAATGAAATAAGTGAAGAGCTTGTTTTAAGATCGGCAGACATTTTGGTAGAAAGCGGACTAAAAGACGTAGGGTATGAATATATCGTTATAGATGACTGCTGGAGTTTGCATGAGCGAGATAAAGACGGAAGATTACAGGCTGATCCTAAAAAGTTTCCGCACGGAATGAAATATGTTGCCGATTATGTCCATTCAAAAGGGCTAAAGTTTGGAATGTATTCTTGTGCCGGTGTTATAACTTGTGCAGGCTATCCGGCATCGTACGAGCATGAGTTTATAGATGCAAAGACTTTTGCCGAGTGGGGAGTAGATTATCTAAAATACGATTATTGCTATCACTCTATAGGCGCACCCGGGCATCTTCTATATAAAAGGATGGGCATTGCACTGGCAAATTGCGGGAGAGACATATTATATTCCGCTTGTTCGTGGGGTGCAGACGACACAAGAGTGTGGATAAAAGAAACGGGTGCGAACAGTTGGCGTTCTACCCCCGATATTCTCGATAATTGGGTATCGGTTAAGGATATAATCACATACCAAATTAAATACACGGAATATAACGGCTTAGGATGCTTTAACGATCTCGATATGCTTATTGTCGGCATGAACGGTGGCGGGAATATCGGCAAGACACAGGGATGCACTTATGACGAGTATTTCACACACTTCGCCTTTTGGTGCATGTATGGTTCGACACTTATGCTAGGCAACGATATTAGAAGCATGAGTGAAGAGACAAAGAAAATAGTAACGAATAAAGATTTGATTCGCATAGATCAAGATAAAAAATATTGCCAGCCGTTCTTTATTTGGCAGAAGATGGAGAAAAATTCGAAACGTTCGGCAGATAACGATACTTATTACGAGAATTATCCGGATAGCAATGTCATGATGGCGAGATATCTTGATGACGGGAAAATTGCAATCGGCGTATTTAATTTGAGTGACAGTAAGCTAAGCGATTTTAACTCATATTTTCTTGCGGAATCTGTCGGAGTGCCCGAATCCAGCGGGAAAAGGCTCAGACTTCGTGATGTCGTAACAAATGAGATTATTGAATCGAAAAATGGTGTTGTCAAATTAAGAAACGTTGAGGCACACGCAAGTGCAGTGTATATTGCAGAGGTTATTGACGCTTAATGTCGAAGTGTATTGTTTGCAAACGAGAAGTGACGACACTGGAAGAAAATCTCAATAGGAAGTTAATAAGCAGAGGATGTACGACATTTCGTTGTAAAACTTGCCTTGCAGAGAAGTTTAATTGCAGTGAAGAGAACCTTGATCGAATGATAGAGGGCTTCAAGAAACAGGGATGTTCTCTTTTCGTTGACGATACGGAATAGGTGTAAGCTTTTTGTTTAACTTGTAGTTTGTGAGGCTATAAACAGAGATGGAAATTGTTATAACTATACTACTACTTGTCGGCGGGGCGTTTACGATGTCGATGCAAAATGCGTTTAAGCGCGGATTTACAAAATCGTGTCCGCTGTTTTTCGCATTTTGCTCGACTTTTTTTGCCCTTTTGGTGTTTGTCGTGTTTTCCGGATTTAAGTTTTCGTTCGATACGGGACTACTTAAGTACTCGATTTTGATGGGTGTGGCATACGCTATTTGCATGGTTACGCTCACACTTGCATTAAAGCTAGGGAATTTATCCCTTTCCGGATTGATAATTTCTGCATCGCTGATTATGCCCACGCTGTACGGAATAATATTTTTACACAATTCGGTTTCCGTTTGCTTTGTGATAGGATTAGTCGTTCTTATAGTTGCGCTAGTTTTAATAAATCTCGGAGGCAAGAGTAAAAATAACGTCGAACAATCAGAGCGGGATTTGATAACCGATCAAGTGTCTGAGAGTAAGAGTGAAAATACAAAAGGCAAGACTTTTAGATGGTTAGTTTTTATAATTATTGCGGCCGTTACTAACGGGCTTACGTCGATAATTCAGACGGCGCAACAGACGGCATATAATGGTGGCAAGAAGAACGAATTCATGATAATCGCTCTCGGTATTGCCGGCATAACGATACTGATCGCGGCGATAATTTTAGAAAGAAAGTATATAAAAGACGGGCTCAAGCAATCGATTATACTTGGTGGCGGATCCGGGATTATGAACGGATTGCTCAATTTGTTTGTAATGTATTCCGTGCTAAGAGTGCCTGCCGCAGTAGTGTTCCCCGTTATATCGGGAGCCGGAATTGTGTTTACGTTTTTGATAGCGGTTATTGCATTCAAAGAGCGATATACAAAGATTCAATATTTTGGTTACTTCATCGGCATTGTTTCGGTTGTACTATTGAACTTATAGGGGGATTTTGTGTGGACGTTTTGATTTTTATGGGACAAAGCAATATGCAGGGTTCGACCGGAGAAAGATGTCTTGAAGTGCCCGAAAACGGCTCTTATGAATATAGATACTTGACCGATGAAGTGATACCGCTTGTTTCACCCGTCGGAGAAAATATCGGCGGTGATTCTAAAGAAGAGATTCTTGCCGCTTCCGCATTCGGTAACGGATCGATGGTTCCGTATTTTGTCAATACTTATGTTAGGTTGCGTAGACGTTCGTCGGTTGCAATACATGTAGCGAAAGGCAACACATCTATAAGTGAATGGGGAGCGGATACGGAGCGATTTGCCAAAGCCGTCGCAAAAATCAAAGCGGGAATAAGTAAAGCATCGGCAATCGAGTGCATCGATAAAATTTATATAATTTGGTTGCAAGGCGAATCTGATGCGCTGTTGTTTACTCCGCAAAAAACATACAAAGAAAAGTTGATAAACATAAAAAATGCGCTTAAAAGTGAAATCGGGTTTGACAAGTTTTGCATAATAAAAACCGGCTATTTTGCCGCCTATGCGGATTGGATATCCGGCACGTTTGAAGAAAAGATGAAGTCGGATTTGACAATCATGGATGCACAAGTAAATGTGACTGAAATTGATTCCGATTTTGTTATGCTTACGGACGTTACGGTAGAACTGTCGCAAAAAAGCAAGTATCTCAATCACAAAGAGTATGGACCGCATTATAACAATGCAGGCATGAAAATAATAGGCGAGGTTGCAGCAACCAAACTAGCAGAGCTGTCGAAAGGAGACGAGTTATGAAAGACGTAAAATTTGTTTTAGGTAAAAGCTATAAAAGTCCGTTTCTCAACGAAGTTGGCGTATATCAAGACGGAACCGTCCCGATGGCGCGCGATAAAAACGGAAAACTTTGGGCAATTAGTGGGCACTCACATAAAGGACATATCGGCGTATTTTGTGGGGATTATCTACTAGACATGAAGGAAATTTATCCCGCAACGTTTAATTTTGGAGTGGGACAAGCCTGTTACGCATTTAGTGGTATAAAATATCCGGAAGGAGTAAATTCACGCGGAAGTGTTTGGCCATTTGGATTATATATAAGCGAAGATACCGGTAGATTTTACAGTTTCTTTCACAATGAATCCGGCTGGGCAGGTAACGGTAGTGCATATGATGCGTTCGGGTATTGCGAACAGCCACTGATTGATTCGGACTTTAGACATGTCGGACTAATGCATTCCGATGACGAAGGAAGGAGTTGGTCGTTTGACAGATGGATTCTAACGTCGGAAGAAGTTTGTTTTACCGAAAACTTTACTCCCGATAATGTAAATGTTAGGGGACAGAAAAACGGCATAATCGGCCTCGGAAGCGGCGATTTTTCGCTGTTTGCTCCGCCTAACGATGAGTTCATGTATTTGTTCTATAATATTATAAAAATTGACACCATAAAAAAGACATGGATTGCTTGTGATACATATTTGGCGAGAATAAGAAAACGCTCCGACGGCGCGATGGGCGATGCCGTCAAATATTATAATGGTAGTTTTTGTGAGGCAGGTAATTTTGGTAAAGAGACCGCGATAGTTAAGAATGCATGGCATTCGCGAGTAGCGTATGTCGAGGCATATAAAAAATATATGATGTTCTCGTCACCGGTAAGTTGCGCCCCATATATTGCCGATTATGCGGAAATCCGATTCTCGGATGATCTGATTCATTGGGGTAAGCCATACAATATAAAGCAAGGCGACAAATTTTTCGGTGAACATTATAATGCGGCCATATCGTATCACGGCACCGGTGATCCGTTCGTTATAAGTGGAGACGAATTTACTGCTTTAACCGGTGGAAACGGTTTGGACGTAAATGCCGTTGATATTAAAATAATATAACACTTACCGTGCTTGCCGATTTAAGAAATCACAAACTGTAAAAAGAAAAAGCTTCGACCATGCAAAGTCAAGACTCGGCCAATCAAACCTATTTATAGATTTTTGTAATATGTTTATTCTATAAAAACATGAAATTTTCGCCAAACGGTTTCAGCGAGGCGATGGGCAGGGCGAGTTTTGAAGGTTACAACGTGTCGGGGCTTACTTTAATAACTGACGACGTCTCGGTTGAAATTTTATCGAAGAGTTTCCAGATGATTACTAATCAAATGAAATACTATTAACTTACAGTAAGCAGCATACACAATAGAGATAGGTCCATCTGCGATGACAAATGAATCAGAATTAGCAAACACAATAGCGCATGAATTAAATCATGTGCGTTCTTATGCCAAAGGATATACAAACATGTATGCTCGTTCGCTTTGGGGGGAACACAAGGGGACATAAAAAGAACCGCTCGGGTTAGAAAGTTGTGTTTAACCAACTTCTTATGTGTGAATACATATAGTTGTTTACA
>CAVEYH010000013.1:0-396 GCA_963620055.1 bacterium
CCTCGTTAAACCGTCCGTATGGATCTTCGGCGGTGACGGTTGGGCTTACGATATCGGTTACGGCGGACTCGATCACGTCCTAGCTTCCGGCGAAGACGTCAACGTACTCGTCGTCGATACTGAAGTTTACTCCAACACCGGCGGACAGGCTAGTAAGTCCACTCCTACCGGCTCGGTCGCTAAGTTCGCAGCTGCAGGCAAGCACACCAAGAAGAAGGACCTCGGCATGATGGCTATGAGCTACGGCTATGTGTACGTCGCTCAGGTCGCTATGGGCGCAGACAAGAATCAGGTCATCAAGGCTCTGTCTGAAGCAGAAGCTTATCACGGCCCGTCACTCGTCATCTGCTACGCTACCTGCATCAACCACGGCATCGATATGTCCAAGGGTCAGTT
>CAVEYH010000013.1:442-15435 GCA_963620055.1 bacterium
AGCTCTACCGCTACAACCCCGCAGCTCCCGAGGGAACGAACCCCTTCACGCTCGACTCCAAGGATCCTACCGGATCTTACCAAGAGTACCTCAACGGCGAAGTTCGTTACGCTTCACTCAAGAAGGCTAACCCCGAGGTTGCAGAAAAGTTGTTTGCAAAGGCAGAAGAGGATGCTAAGGTAAGACTCGCTACCTACAAGCTAAAAGCAGGCAAGTAATAAAAATATTGCCGAGAGGTGTGTGATTTCACACCACACGGCAAAACAATAAACGAAACGCTACGGGGAAAGACTGCAATATGTCCTTCCCCGTTGTCGTAAAACCGATGTACGCATCGGTTGGCAAATCGGTACAATAGCATAAGTGCTATTTCTGTCCGGCGGAAACACTCGTTTTCCACCAATATGGGCAACGACTACGTCACAATGACTACGGTCGCCGAATGTGAATGTGAGCTTCCCTCCCTCCACGCGAAAATTAAAAGCACGGACGTGTCACGGCTTGTATAGGGGCTAGGCACACGCCCCGCTACATTTTCGTCTCGGCGCCGAGGCTTGTGGCGTTTTTCGTTTCCATAATAAATACTTAAAGGAATGTACGCTTATGAAAAACAATGACCACAATTTAGATTCAGTCACCATGGACACAAATATCGACACTGAAAAGCAAACGACCGAAAATATCGATACCGCAAATGATTTTACCGCAGACGATTTTACTGCAAGCACCGACAGCGAAGTGACGGTCAATGCTGAAAACGGTAAAGTACAAGACGAAACAAACGATACTGCCGAAAACGGTGACAAAACCGACACACCGCTTATAATAGCGGACACACACGACGGCAATCCGTTCGGCATGGACGTCAAAAAAGAAAAAACCGACAAGCAACGCTTGCACGGCTGGGCACTAGTCAAACACATACTCGGCTATATCTTTATCGACGGACTTTCCGGTATGGCTCTGGGACTATTTGCAACGCTGATTATCGGCACGATTATCGGCAAGATCGGATCGCTCATCGGCGGTACTGTAGGCGGTTATATTGTGATTATCGGCAAGTTCGCTCAATTTATGATGGGCGCGGGAATCGCACTCGGCATGGGATACAAGCTGAAAAAAGCTCCTCTCGTGTCGATCTCCGCGGCAGTCGTCGGCATGCTCGCTTCGTTTGCCGGCAAGATCGTAGCCGACAATTCCGTCGCGATAGTCTACACGAACGTCGGTGAACCCTTATGCGCGTTTATTGCTTCGTTCGTGGCTCTCGAAGTCGGCTCGCTCGTTTCGGGCAAAACCAAGATCGACATTATCGTCACTCCGCTGGTTGCCGTGATTTCGGGCGCGACGATAGCACTGCTACTCGGTCACCCTATCGACATTATGATGGGCGGTCTGCGCGAAGCCATTCGCTACTCCGGTCAACAACAACCCTTCCTTATGGGCATTTTAGTCGCCGTGCTGATGGGCGTGTTCCTCACCCTGCCGATCTCCTCTGCTGCTATCGGGCTTATTTTGGGACTTGACGGGATCGTCGCGGGCGCGGCAGTCGTCGGCTGTTGCACTCACATGGTCGGCTATGCGGTCATGAGCTTCCGCGAAAACAAATGGGGCGGTCTACTCGCACAAGGCATCGGCACCAGCATGCTACAAATGCCCAACCTCGTCCGCAAGCCTATTCTGTGGCTCCCGCCCGTGATCGTCAGCGCGATCTTAGGGCCTATCTCCACTTGCGTGTTAAAAATCACCAGCACCCCCACCGGCTCCGGCATGGGTACTGCGGGACTCGTCGGCATCTTTGAAACCGTCACGTCACTGACAGACGGCGGTCTGAATATTTGGCTCGCTCTCGTCGAAGTCATAGGTCTCGATATCCTCGCTCCCGCACTTCTGTGCCTCGGCATCAGTGAACTTATGCGCCACTTCGGGCTTATCCGCCACGGCGACCTCAAACTCGATTTGTAATGCAAAATCGATTAAACACTACATATCGGCCGTAATGCGTTTCGGTTATGATTACGCCTATCGGCTAGATCTTATTGCTTCGCCATAGGATGACAGTGTCAAATAGTACGTTACCGTTGGGTTAAGTAAAAACAAACAACGAAACGGCTAAACGAATGGTTTGTTAAGTATACTACCCTCGTGGCTAAACTTTTCCTAGCCACGTCATGCCATGAAAAAAGCATTTATCAATGTCGGCATAACAAAAAATCAAACTTCGGGAGGTGGATCTTTCAAACCCAGAATCATGGCGGCACGAGTGACGTTGCGCTCGGTGAGTCCGACTTTTTCGTCGGTACGGACAAGGTGTGCCGAGAGATTGCAGTAGTCAAAATCGAACTCGCAATCGTCGATAATGACGAAACGCTCGTATTTCGTATTCAGCAAATATTCGATCACGCTCTCACCGCGTTCGACCGGCTCGCCGTCGATTTCGTCTTCCGTCTTGTCAAAAATCGTCATGCCGGTCTCTAAAAATCTACGGTCAAGATAGTCGGCGAACTCGTCTTGCAGGCTCTTGTCGTCCTTGTGCCAGTTGGCCTTCCACGTGGATGTCAGTACGATTTTTGCTTCCGCACGTCCACCAGCTTTTTTAGGCGCAATAGACAAGCCGAATCGAGTCCCTTATAAAATCTACAATATTCGGTAGTCGTGTCGTTATTCAACACTCCGTCAATGTCCAAAAATATAATTTTCATAATGCCTCCGCGGGTTTATTCTCAAACACATTATATCACAAATCTTGTACCGTTTTCGGTACGAAAAACGGGTTTTACGGTGATTAGCCATAAAACCCGTAATTTTTATATTACGTCGTCCGCGATTTACGCCAAAATAAGTCTGTCGTTGAGCTCACCAGACGTCTGCTCGAATTTTTTCAATAGGTCCTCAACGGTGAGCGCATTTTTCTCCTCACCGGAAACGTCGTAAACCACTCTGCCCTCGTTCATCATGATTAGGCGGTTGCCGTAGCGAATCGCATCCTTCATGTTGTGCGTGATCATGATCGTCGTGAGATTCTCCTCGGACGTGATCTCTTCTGTTAGAGCAAGCACTTTTGCGGCGGTTTTAGGATCGAGCGCGGCGGTATGCTCGTCGAGAAGCAATAGGTCGGGGCGGTTTAGCGTAGCCATTAGCAGTGTAAGCGACTGACGTTGGCCGCCGGAAAGCAAGCCGACTTTTGACGTCATTCTGTCCTCAAGCCCGAGTCCGAGCCGTTTCAAATGCTTGCGATAAAGTTCTTTTTCTGCCTTCGTGATGCCGATGCGGAGCGAACGATGCTTGCCTCTGCGATACGCAAGCGCAAGATTTTCCTGTATCTCCATATTAGGTGAAGTGCCCATCATGGGGTCTTGAAACACGCGTCCCAAAAACTTCGCGCGCTTATACTCCGGCAGTGACGTAATGTTGTGTCCGTCCAGCACGATCTCGCCCTCGTCCACGGGAAAGACTCCGCAAATAGCGTTTAGCATCGTGGATTTGCCGGCACCGTTTCCGCCTATAACAGTGATAAAATCGCCGTCATTGACTGTAAGATCCAGCCCGTTGAGCGCGACTTTCTCATTGACCGTACCGCGATTGAATACTTTTTTGAGTCCAATAATTTCCAGCATCGCTTATTCCTCCTCGCTCTCGGTCACCGTGTTTTCATCCGCTTTAACTTCGGTTTCGGTGTTGTCCTCGGTCATACTCACGGTTTCGATATTTTCGGCTTTTAGCTCTGTTTCACTCACTCCCACGGTCTCGACCGCATTACACGACGGCTTTTTGCTTCTGCCGGAAAACCAGCGTTTTTTCCAGTACGGCACGGCAAGGAATATTGCGACGATAAGCGCGGAAAACATCTTGAGAAGTTCCGTATCGAGTCCGAGCCAAATGACAATCTGGTACACAAAGTAATACACGACACCGCCCACAGCGACACCTACGAGCGTGACGGCAAAGTTTCTCGAAATTTTGGACACGATCGCTTCACCTATAATCACGGCGGCAAGTCCGATGACGATCGCTCCTCTGCCCATGTTGATGTCGGCAAAGCCTTGGTATTGCGAGAGCAATGCTCCGGAAAGTGCAACAACGGCATTGGAAATCATGAGTCCCAAAACGGTATTAAACGAAGTATTGATACCTTGCGCACGGCTCATGTTCGGGTTGTTGCCGGTGGCTCTGATCGAACAACCGCGTTCGGTCCCGAAAAACCAGTACAGTACGCCGATAAGCACGACGACAAACGTCGCTCCCACGGCAATCGCCACGCCAATATTGAGCTGAGAGATCACGACCGAATAAGTGCGTGCACTGATCGAAAGATTCGCTTTCCCCAAAATTTTGAGGTTGACCGACCACAGTAGCAGTTGCGTGAGTATGCCGGCAAGTATTGCGGGTATACCCATGAGCGTATGGAAAATGCCGGTTATTAGTCCGCAAGCCGCACCGGCAAGCAACGCACACAGCATCGCGAGCCAAACGTTAGTACCGCTTGCGACCAAGACGGCGCACACGGCGGCACCGGTAACGATCGAGCCGTCGACCGTAAGATCCGCTATGTTAAGTACCTTGTAAGTAATGTAAAGCCCTATCGCCATTATGCCCCAAATAAGTCCTTGAGCGATTGCGCCGGGCAAAGCGTTAAGTAGTGACATCGTTGTTCCGCCTTCTGTTAGATTTTAACGTAATTTTCGGGTACGGTGATACCGAGTGCCTCGCAAATCTCCGCATTGTACTTGTATACGGGTTCTTCGTCGTAAGCAATCGCCATTGTGGTGATATCTCCGCCACGGAGCAAAATCTCCGCCGCCATTTCGCCCGTCTTTTTGCCGATATTGTAATAGCTTATCGACAGCGTTGCGATACCGCAACCCTTGCAAATGCCTTCTTCACCGGTTATAATCGGCTTGCCGAGCGGACGGCACACCGAATCGATTGTCTCGGCGTTGGATGCGACGGTATTGTCCGTCGGTACATACAGCGCGTCACCGTACTCTGCAGCTCCCGTCACGATCGAGCGGAGGTCGTTCGTCTCGCTAAACGCGAATTCTTTACTCACGATACCTTTTGCCGTGAGATATTCGGCTATTTTCTCGACCTGATATTTTGAATTTGATTCGGCACTGCAATATAGCAAAGCGACTTTCTTTGCGCTCGGCACTAGGTCGACTATCATTTGTGCCTGCTTGGCTAGATCACCTAGGTCTGAAGTCCCCGAGACGTTCATGCCCGTGGTACCGGTAAAGTTTTCTATCCCGAGAGCCACGCCGTATTCGGTCACTGACGTACCCAAAATAGGTATGGTTGCAGTCGCATTGACTGCCGCCTGTAATGCGGAAGTCGCGTTTGCCATGATGAGATCGTATTTTTTCGCTACGAAGTTATTGACTATCGTGGCACAAGTCGCAGGCTCGTTGCCGGCGTTTTGATAGTCGAACTTAACCGTCTTGCCGGCCTTGTTCATTTCCTCGGTGAGTGCGTCCTTAAAGCCGTTGGTTGCGGCATCGAGCGCATCGTGCGTGACGAGTTGAACGATGCCCACGGTGTAATCCGTGGAATTGCACGCATACAGCGGAAACGTGCCGAACGTCATGACGAGTACCATTAGCATTACAAGCAGTCTTTTCATAAGTGTTTCTCCTTGATTTTTAGCAAACATTGCATGATTTATTGTACTTTGTTACAATAAAGCAACGATTTTATAAAAAAGAGCATAATGTTTTCGAGCATTATGCCCTAGTCCTACGCGTTTATTTTCTAATTATCGACTATCTGGCGACAACCGAAGCCATTTCGTACAGCGCGGTGTTAAACTTGCGCTTCATGGCTAAACCTTCGATAATATCGACGTCGTAAATCTTGTTGTCCTTGATACCCACGATGCGGTTGCCTATGCCGTCGGCAAGAAGTTTTACCGCATGCGTACCGAAGCAAGTGCCGAGGTAGCGATCCTGATTGCTGGGTGATCCGCCACGCTGAATGTGACCGAGCACGGTCGAGCGAATGTGCAGATCCGTCTTTTCGGTGAGCGCTTTCATTAGGTCGTCCGCGTGTCCCGCACCTTCCGCCAAAATCACGATACCGCTACGCTTACCGCTGGCACGGAATTCCTGAAGTTTGGAAACGATGTCGTCGGTAGTCATTTTCATCTCGGGAACGATGATGATCTCCGCTCCTCCGCCGATGCCTGCGTATAGTGCTAGGTCACCGCAATTCCTGCCCATGACTTCCACGATGGAAATACGCTCGTGTGAGGACATTGTGTCGCGAATCTTGTTGATCGCATCAAGGATCGTATTGCACGCGGTATCGAACCCGAGCGTGTAATCGGTATAAGCCAAGTCATTATCTATCGTGCCGGGGATACCTACGGTCGGGAAACCGAGCTCGGACAAGAGTTTTGCACCCATGAACGAACCGTCACCGCCGATGACGACGAGTCCCTCAACACCATGCTTGCGAAGATTCTCAACGCCTTTTGCTCTGCCTTCCGGAGTCTTAAACTCGGGGCAACGTGCAGTACGTAAAATCGTGCCTCCGCGATGAATAATATCGGAAACGCTTCTCAGTCCCATCTCGATAAAATCGTCCTCGATAAGTCCGGTATAGCCACGCTGTATGCCCATAACCTCCATACCGCAAGCAATGCCGTAACGCACTACCGCACGAATGGATGCGTTCATGCCGGGCGCATCTCCGCCACTGGTTAAAATTGCAATTTTTTTCATAATAGTTACCTCTTTTGCGTCCTCACTTCTTTTCATGAACGCCGTGTTACCTTAACACTAATATTTTATTATACTATATTATATCATTACTTTTCTTACATGAAAAGCAATTTGACCGCTTTTTTCGTGCTTTTTTGTGATTTTCCCATAAGTATATCGGTCTAATATGCCACAAATTCGGGTTTATGCGCCATAAATTCAAGCTAATGCGCCACGAAAAAAATCGTTTTATCGTACTTTGACGTTTTTCTCGCCGAGCAATCCCACGAGCTCGTTTAGCATGATCGGGTTTACGGACGTATGAAGCTCGGTCAAAGGATACAGTTTGTTATCGTCCTTGTTCTGTATAAACACTTCGTCGTCGCCGGGATACGCAAGCAAAATGTTTTGCAAAGTGTCCATGATCTCCGCCTCGACTTCCTTGAACGAGAGGTGAAAATACAGCTTTTTGCCGGCACTTTTTTTGACGTTATCCCACGTCTCCATTCTATCCACGGAAATGGTAATGCTATCTTCGTGGTGACGGACTTTGCCGGTGACGGTGACAAGCTTGTCTTTGACAAAAATATTCTTGTATTGCGTGTACTTGTATCCGCCCAGCATGAGTTCAACCGTGCCGTACAAGTCCTCGAGTTTTCCTATGCCGAAATCCTTGCCCGTCTTTTTGCTCGTCTTTTTACCTGCCTCGACCAACATTCCGCCCAAAGTAACCACAGTGTCGTCGGGGATCGCATAGTTTTTGTCGTCCTCGCTTGCATCCGCACCGTCCTCAATGACTTCCGCAAGTCCCGCGGTATTGAACTTGTATTTTTTAAGATGCTCTTTGTACTGATCGAGCGGATGTCCGGTAAGATATACTCCCGCGACTTCCTTTTCTTTGGCAAGTTTTATCGACAAGTCGTACTCTTCGATGTCGGGATAATCGAACTTGTTAAACTCCGACTGCACGTTGTCGAAAAATGAAATCTGACCTTTTGCCGTCTGCATGCGGTCACGCTGAACGCGGTCCATAATCTGCTCGTACACTACGATAAGTTGACTGCGCTTTAAGTTAAAGCAATCGAACGTGCCGGCATAAATGAGGCTCTCGAGTTGCTTCTTGTTCAGCGTGGAATCGCCCATACGTTTTACAAACTCCACAAAATCATGGAATTCACCGTTCTTTTCACGCTCCTCGACAATGTTGTCGATTGCCGCCATACCGACGTTCTTTATTGCCGCCATGCCTATACGCACCGCCCCGTCCTCGACGGAAAACTCACCGTACGAACGGTTGATATTCGGCGGAAGTACGGTAAACCCGTGGTCTTTCAGATATCCCAAATAGTTAGAAATCTCATCGATCGAGGTTATGCGGTTATTAAGCACCGCAGTGATAAATTCGACCGTGTAATAGCATTTTAGATAAGCCGTCTGATACGTTAGATATGTGTACGCCGCCGCGTGCGATTTGTTAAACGCGTATGATGCGAACGACGACATATCGTCGTAAATCTTGTTTGCGACCTCGGCAGGAACGCCGTTAGCCACCGCGCCTTTGATATCGACACGGTCGTTGTGAAGTCCGTTTAAGAAAACTTCGCGTTCCTTCTCCATTTTCTCTTTCTTTTTCTTGCTCATCATTCGGCGCACTTCGTCGGCGCGTCCGAGCGAATATCCCGCAATATCTTGCACGATACGCATGACTTGTTCTTGGTAAACCATGATGCCGAACGTGACTTTCAGTGTCGGGATCAAGAGCGGATGATCGTATTTGATCTGATCGGGGTGATGCTTGTTCTCGATATACAACGGTATTTTATCGATAGGACCGGGACGGAAAAGCGATATTCCCGCCATAACTTCTTCGAGCGAAGTCGGTTTAAGTTCGCGCATGAATTTTTTCATACCCTCGGACTCCAGCTGGAAAACCGCGTGCGTGTCGCCGTCGCCTATCAGCTTATAAGTGTTTTGATCGTTATACTCCCAACTGCCGTCGTAAAAATCGACGGTAAGTCCACGATACTTCTTGATATATTTCAGTGTCTTGCTGATATCTGTCACCGTGCGAAGTCCCAAAAAGTCCATTTTGAGCAAGCCTAATTCCTCGCACTCGATCATGTTAAACTGCGTGGTTACGATACCTTCGCTCGATCTTGCCATAGGTATGTGGTCTGCGATAGGATCACGACAAATTATGACACCGGCCGCGTGCATACCCGTCTGACGTGGCATACCCTCGACCTCCATTGCCATGTCGAGTATGCGCCGTACCATGGGATCGTTGTCGTACATTTCCTTTAGTTCGGGGATAAACGGATTGGGATCGTCCGGTTTTTTTGGTTTTTCGAATCCGAGCAAATGCCCTATGTGGTTGTGTCCCATCATTTTCGGCATGATCTTGGTAATCTTGTCAACCTCGGCAAACGGCTGATTGAACACACGTCCGACGTCCTTGACTGCCGCCTTTGCCGCCAACGTACCGAACGTGACGATCTGCGAAACGTTGTTTACGCCGTACTTACCGATGACGTATTCGATCGTGCGCTCGCGCCCGTCCACGCAAAAGTCAATATCGAAGTCGGGGTTCGACACGCGTTCCGGATTAAGAAAACGTTCGAAGTATAGGTCATATTTTAGCGGGTTTACCTTAGTTATGCCGATAGCGTAAGCGACAATACTGCCGGCACCGCTACCACGTCCCGGGCCGACCGGCACTCCGTGAGTCTCAGACCAGTTAATAAAATCCCACACGATAAGGAAGTAATCGACGAAGCCCATGCGTTTGACAATGCCGAGTTCGTAGTTCGCGCGCTCCAAAATCTCGGGCGTGACCTCTCCGTACTTCTTTTTTAGTCCGTTCATCGTGAGGTTATATAAGTAATCGTACGGCGTAGACCCGTCCTCCGGCACGAATGCCGGCATTAGCGGTTCTTTCGAGAAAAAGTACGGTTCGCACTTGTCCGCGATCTCCAGCGTGTTAGTGATCGCATCGTCTAGGTTCGGGAAAAGTGCGGCCATCTCGTCACCGCTTTTTAGGTAAAACTCTTTTGTCGGGAAGTAGCCTGTATCGTCCACTCCGTCCGCCATCATCGGCTTGCTGTCGTCCTCGTCCATCTCGGAAGGCGACATCGTGGTACGGAATGAAATACACTGCAAAACTTTTTGCGCGGTCGCATCGTGCTTATTAAGGTAATGCACGTCGTTGGTCGCGACGATCTTTACACCGTGCTCGCGTGCAAGTGCGACAAGATGTGGCATCACTATCTTTTGATCGCGAATATTATGGTCCTGAATCTCTATGTAATAATCGTCGCCGAACAGCTCCTTGTAGCGCGTGATAATCGCATTCGCCGCCTTAAAATCTCTGCGAAGTATCGCTTGCGGAAGCTCGCCGGCAAGACATGCGGACAGACATATTAGTCCCTCCGAGTACTGTTTTAAGTGTGCAAAATCCGTTCTCGGCTTGTAGTAAAGTCCCTCGACGTAAGCGATGCTGACGAGTTTGATCAAGTTTTTGTAACCCGTCATATTCTTTGCGAGTAGTACTAGGTGATTATATTTCGGCATCTTGCCGTTGGTCGTGGTTTTGACGTTCATATCGTCGGTCATGTATAACTCACAACCCAAAATCGGCTTGACCTTGAACGGCTGGCGCTCGGCTATAAAACGGAACGGATCGGCGTCCTTGTCGGTGTAACGAATAGCCGCCTTGACGAATTCAAGCGCACCGTACATATTGCCGTGATCGGTGATCGCGACGGCAGGCATGCCGAGTTCTCCGCAACGTTGGAATATCTTTGAGATGCGTGTCGCGCCGTCTAGTAGGCTGTATTCCGTATGAACATGCAAGTGTACGAATTTTTCCATCGATGCGGTTATTCTCCTTTCTCTCTTATTCTCTCGGCTATCTCACCGAGTTTGTTCAATCTGTTTTTAAGTGTACTCTTGCTTATCCCGAGTCTTTCGGCAAGGCTGGAAAAACTCTCGTCGGGGTAATCGAGCCGAGCATGCGCCACGACTTGAATTTTTTCGTCGAGAGTGACAAGTCCCACTTTCTTTTCAATAAGTTTTATGTCCTCGCACTGACGAACGGCGGCATTGACCGTCTTTGAGATATTAGCTATCTCGCAATTCGTTCTGCGATTGGTGTCCTGACGGAACGAGCGCATAATCAATCGAGAATTCAATTCCACGACCGCTCCCGATGCTCCCATCAGTGCAAGACAATCGCTGACCGCCTCGCCCTCTTTTATATACACGACATACTTGTCTTTTCGCTGAGTCATGCGCCCTTCGATATTAAACCGCCTGAGCAGTCCTATGAGATCAACGGCAAGTTCCTCGCCCGATAGCGCAAATTCGAGATGATAGCCTGCCGTCAATGACGTACTGCCCGAGCCCAGAAAAGCTCCGCGAATGTACCACACTGCACAACAGTCTTCTCTCACGAGCATCGGCAAAATTCCTCCGCTCACCGCCGTTTCTTCCCCGCGCTTTACAAATATACCCAGTCCGAACATAAGCGGAAGCACGCCCTCGCCTTCGATTACGGTCTCCGCGCCTTCTTTGACGACACTCACTCTGTCGGCAATTTCACCTAATGTTTCGCTGATTTTGTGCCGTAACTCTTCCGTAACGGCAGGAATAATCACGCGCATTCCTCCGCGCGCAAATACCAAAGACCCGCCCGTATGTACGAGTGCGGACAAAAAAGCACACTTACAGCAGTCTGTGCTGAATGACAATGCGGTTATTTCGTTTTTCGCCGACAGCGAATATCCGTCCATCGAGTCCCTCTCCGTTCTCCAAAATCACCTAGCTACGGCTTCTCACGGCAGAAAAAACTCTCCGTGCGTATCAGTCGTTTTCGGTGTATAAGCCCTTGTTCTTTCTGCTCCTAAACTTCGGCAGTCTCTCCCAGTTCGCAATCTGCGAATACGGTATCCCCACGCGTTCGACGCAAGCAATCGGCACCGAAAAGTCCCCGACTCTGTCCACCGAGTGTGCGTCCGAGTCGCAAATAAACTCCACACCTTCCTCTGCCATTGTCCTAAGATCTTCGTCCGTCATCGATATGCGCTTGCCGTTTAGCTCAACCAGCGTACCAAAATGCTTGCACGCCCTAGCCACTTCCACCGCGTCTGCGTGTATACCGTAATTTATGTGCGAAACAATGTCGATATCATATTTTTCGAGCAGTTTTACGTACGCATCCGTGTTTCTCACTATCATTTTTTTCGAGTTCTTTTCGGTGTTCCCAAACAAAAAATTCGGCATAAAAAACGCGAAAAAGTCGGAAAATCTGTCCGGTAACACGAACTTGTGATAACCGCAAATGAGTAAGTCAAGTTTCTCCATGTCCGAGTCCACGACGTCCGCTTTACCGAATCTCGACGTAAGATTCGTTTCAAGCCCGAGATACACGTTGATGTCCGTATACTTCGCCTTAGCCTTTTCCACGTCGTCACGCATGTAGCGGTAGTCCATACGGCGCACGTTGTACATCATGTGTCTAAAACCGTGGTCGGTGATCGCTATTTCTTTTAGTCCTATCTCGCGCGCACGAGCCACGTTCTCTTCGATCGTGCCCTTGCCATGCGAATAAATGGTATGCGTATGATAATCGCCCCAAAAAGCCATTACTTTTTTCTGTCTCCGATAAATCCTGATTTCTCTGTGCGCGGCTTTTTAAGTTTCGCGTTCCTTTCCTTGACATCGTCTCTCAGCACTCTCGCCGTATAAAACAGCGATGCGTCTATGAACAAGCCTCTATATATAATACGAAAAACTCCGCATTTTCGCGCCGTAGAGAAAAACGATGCCCTATTATTGTACTCCGTTTCCACCGATTTTTCAAGCGGAAATCGGTACATTGCCCTTTATTCTCGGTATTTTTATTTGTACGGTTATTTTAACTTGTTGAGATATTTCGTGAACTTCAAAATATCGTCGTTATTCCCGCCGACAAGCATATGATCTTTTTCGCCTAGCACCGTGTCGGCACCCGGTGACGAAATGACTTCCTCACCGCCTGCAAGCACCAAAATCACGTTTACGTGGAAACGATTGCGTACACCGAGTTCAATCAAGCTCTTGCCCGCCCAAGCCTCCGGTACGGCAATCTCCACAATGCTATACTTGTCGTTTACTTCCATTAGGTCGTTAAGACGTTTGTTCATCAATCTGTTAGCGAGCTTGTGCGCCATCTCCGCCTCGGGGACCAACACATAGTCCGCACCGATCTTTTCCAAGACGCGCTTGTGCTTGTCGTTGCTAGCCTTGGCTACGATATATTTTGCGCCCATCTCCTTTAACGTGACGGTCGCGAGCACCGATGCCTGAATATCGCCGATCGCGACAATGACCGCATCGAACGACGAAATCTCTATCGATTTTAGAACGTGTTCGTCCGCCGCATCCGCTGTCACCGCATGAGTGACAAACGACGAAATCGCCTGCACTCTGTCCTCGGCTATATCCACCGCCAGCACTTCTTTACCTGCTCCGGCAAGAGCTACGGCAATCTCACTACCGAACCGTCCAAGTCCCAAAACCGCAAACTGATCGAAATTTTTACCTATCGTATTGATCATATTTTTTTAGTCCTCCGCGCCATAACGGCGTTTACATCATGACGTTAAATTCCTGATACTTGATACCTGCGTCCTTGTCGTCGTCACGCCGTGTAGCCGACGTAAGCAACGTGTACGCGCTCACTCTGCCCATAAACATAAGCACAATGGCGGTTAGTTTTCCGCCTATCGACAATAGCGGTGTTATCCCCAGAGTCAGTCCCACCGTGGCATACGCGCTGACCGCCTCGAACAACAGTTGCTCATAACTAAACTGCGCACCGTCAAACCCCATGAGTAGCATTTGCGCTATGAGTAGCGACGTTATTGCCAGTACCAAAACGGTTGCCGCCTTGCTACGTACTTCGCTACCGACTTTTCTCATGCCGATCACGGTAAAACGTTTTTGCCGAACGAATGCACCTATCCACACGATAAGCACGAACAATGTCGTCGTCTTTATACCGCCACCCGTCGAAGCCGGACTTGCGCCGATAAACATTAGTGCGATCGTCACCGTGCGCGACACGGGACTAAGGTCCGCAATCGAGAACGAAGCAAATCCCGCCGTCCTAGTTGAAGCCGAGAAAAAGAATGCGTTAGCGAGTTTCTCACCAAAATTCATATTGCCGAGCGTCGCAGGGTTGTTGTACTCGAAAATCATGTACACGAGTGTGCCCAGCCCTAGTAGAATTCCGCTCGCCACGATCACGATCTTACTGTCGATGCGCATCTTTTTCCACTTGCGCGTCTTGAATATGTCGCCGATCGCGATAAAACCGAGTCCTCCGGCAATGATTAGCAGTGCCAGCACCACCAACACAAACGCATTACCGCTATATGCCGTCACACTGTCACCCACGGGTATTATGTCGAGACCCGCATTACAGAACGCCGACACACTGTGAAAAAGTCCGTACCACAGCGCACGCCCGAACGAATACTCGAACGCAAATGCGATCGTAAGCAATACCATGCCTATTCCCTCGATAATCGCAGTCATTTTTACCACGTTGACTGCAAGCCTACGCAATCCGCTCATGTCCGTCTCGCTGAGATATTCACGCATGTTGAGTCTCTCACGCAGTGAAAACTTGTGACCGAGCAAAACGAACGTCGCCGACGCGATCGTCATAAATCCCATACCACCGATCTGCACGAGTAGTAATACGACCACTTGCCCGAACGGTGTGAGAGCCGACGCAAGATCTATCGTTGTAAGTCCCGTCACACACGTCGCAGTCACTGCCGTAAACAGTGCGTCAAGGTACGTTATGTCCGTCTTGTGCGCAAACGGCAACATGAGTAGCCACGATCCCACAAATATCACTATTAAAAAACTAAGCACAATTATTCGCGATTGATTGAGAAATCGTAAAAGTAAAGGGCTTTTGTTTGATTTTAATACGCCATTTTTCATCGTCAATTATTATACTCTTACTTTTAATCTATGTAAAGCGTTTTGCCGTCCGTTGCCGCCACGAGAAGAAGTGTCACAGTTACCCTCAAAGCTACGGTTGTCACACGATACCGCTACGAGAAAAAGTGACACGATAACAATTAAAGCATCGGTTGTCACACGATGCACTTACTATCAAATCGTTGTCGACTTTGAAAGAGTTGCGAGGCGCGACGCGTTAAGCGGACAGTCCGGTGGACTGTTCGTAACCAAAGCGGTGAGCAATCTATGATTGCGAACTGTGGCTTGTCCCGGGAACACAAC
>CAVEYH010000014.1:0-14702 GCA_963620055.1 bacterium
TGCTAGCTCCGTTCATCGCAAGCAGAGAATTGTACGATCCCGTCTTGCCTATTTCACTGGTTTGGGCTGCCCTTGCGAATGCGTATGTCGTCTCAAATCCCGTGAACTTTAAGCTCTCAATCTTGACTTTTGACATATCGGCAACTTTGTTTTCGTCACTCGAGCCTTTGTCTTTTGACTTGACGTTTATTATGACAACGGCTTGTTTTGCATTCATTTTCTCGGTAACGGTGACTGTCGCGCGCCCTGTTGCTTTTGCTTTAACTAAACCTTCGTCTACCTCGATAATATCGGTATTTGATGCCGTCCACACGAGGTGTCCAAGATAATCTTTGTCTTCGTCGACGGATGTGTCGGCAGTGTAAAGATATTCTGCAAGATCAATCACTTCGTCTTCGTAACAAGAAAGAATGATTAAGTCGCTACCGTCTCCCATTCCGTTACTGGTAAACTTGAAGTCACCTTTCGTGCCGGGAAGCTGGCATAGGAAAATGTTTGAGTTGAGTGCGTAGTCGTCAACCGAGAATGCAAGTGCACTGGTAATAAGTTGGTCTTCGTAGATGGCGTCAAGATAATCTGTTATCTCGAAACGCACCACAGTATCGCTACCCTTTTCGCTGTAAACAGGGATCGGATTCTCAGACAAGATTGTGTAGCTTGACGACGACGTGAACAGAATAGGCGTTATCGACATTGCATACTGGTTGTCATAAACCGTAAGGTTAATATAGTAGCGGTCTTTCTTTTGTGTCTTGTCGTATACTTTTTCGTAAGTCGCGCTTCTAACAATCGGGGCTTCGTCGTCGTACGCAAAACTAAACTCGAACGAATTGCGCTTGTTTGTCGTTACTCCGCCGTCGCCGTAGTCGAGTTTGCCGTTCATTGTAAACGAATATTCGCGGTTGTTGACAAAGTTTTGTTCGCTAGACGAGATTTTTAGACTTTCGTGATACGGATACGGTGTTCCGTTATAGCCATAAGCCTTGGTTGCATTGTAGTCCGTATATGACCAAATCGTTTCGCCAGTCACGGTGTCCGTGATCGCAAAATCCATTTGTTTTGCACCGCGAAGCAGTCCTGCGTACACGGTAGATATACCGTCTATCGAGCCAAGTGCCGAGCCGATCGCGATATGCTCCTCGGATGCGGGGATCTCGTCATACTTTGTTGTGTCGATATCGTATAGATATGTTCCTAGCGGAATAATGTAGTTGTATACATACGATCCGTAAGGCGTGGTTGCGTAAAAATCGGCTTTGATCTTGTCTTCGTCGTCGATGGCGGCATCATGTGCTTCGCTCTCTACTTCGTAGTAGGTCTTGTCGAACATGGGCGCAACCGTCCAGTCGCCGTAGAATGCTAGGAACGGTACGTTTAGATCGATATCTTTCTCGTCTTCTGTCTTCTCGTTTACGTCCTCGAGTTTTACGAAACCTTCTACATACATGCCGTTTTCAAAGTGACTGTCGATATAGTTCTTCTCGGATTCGGTCAATGTATACGTAAGGCTGAGTTTTACAGTGCCGTTCGGGTTTACCGTAACCGCATTACCGTTAACGGAACCTTGTGAATCGGATTTTGCGGTAAGTGTGAAGTTGGTACCGTCAAGCATTGTAGGCGTCTCGGCAACGTGTTTTGAGTCGGAAGTCGATACGCTTTCGGTCATTGCGTCAAGCGAAAGATTGTAAGTGAGTGTTTCGTTCGACAAATTGACTAGGTTAAACTCCATGTTGTAAACGCCCGTACGACTCGGATCGTCACCAAGTTCTAGTTTCGTGCGGTCGATACCGTCAACGGTTATATAAGCCTTGGTGTTTACCGTATTGTATAGGTCGGCAAGTCCTGCGCCCTGCTTTCTCGGTGAATACGGATTGTTTTCCTCATTCTTGACGATCTTTGCGGACGACATCATGAGCTGGTTTGCCATATTCTTAATGTCGCGAGCGGACTTGTCGGGATAAGTGTCTTTTAGATATTGGCGAATAAGCACTACTATTCCGCAGAGGTTAGGTGTTGCCATGGAAGTGCCGGACAATTCGTCATAGCGGTAAATGGTGTTGTTGTCCTCGTCGGTGTAACTGCCGGGGATAGCGGACTTGATGTTTCCGCCGTGTGCGGTTATCTCCGGCTTTAACTCAAGCGAAGGTGTCGGGCCCCAGCTGGAAAAGTCGGACATGAACGGACCTGCCATATAGCTTGCACTGATCGTAATCGTTCCGGTAGACTTTTGCGCTAAAAGCTCGCCGTCATCTTTTGAGATGGAAATTGTCGGGACGTGATCGGTCTTGCCCATGGACATGAGAATGTCACCATCTATATTATTATATATGATGCAGGCAACCGCACCGTAATCTCTAGCGAGCGCGGCTTTTTCTTCGAATGTATTTGAGCCTCTACGAACAAGTGCGATCTTGCCGGCAAGAGGTTTGCTCTCTTTTGAACCGAATTGGGCGAAACTTACTTTTAGACCTACACCCGGTACGGTAACATACTCGAATGTCTTGGTTTCGTTTGCGCCTAAATCACCGCGAGCGATAAGTTCTTGGATGAAATCGTTTTCGTCGCCTGTTATCGAATTAGATTCTTTATAGAAAAAGATTTGGCCGTCGCTACCGTCTTCGCTACGATTTCCGACGAGGTAATTACTCATCGTACCCGAGATAGATGCAACAGACAAAGATGCTTCGTATGTGGACGGAGAACCGACGGTACCTGAATCCGGATTCGTGACAAAGTTGGTATTACCTTGCGATCCGCCGTAACTCGAGCTGTAGCTGTTGCTTGCGGCAGTGATAAGGCTGATTCCGCTCTCTGCAATCTTGTCGTATACGGCATTGATCATTTCTTCGTCTACTTCTCTCGTGAATCCGCATGACGAGCCGAGCGACATATTGATTGCATCGACATTGAGACGTACAGCATCTTCTAGTGCTGCCAAAATGTCTTCGGTTTTTCCTCCTTCGTCAAGGTCGGGGAAAACTTTCATTAAGACAAGCTGTGTGTCGGGAGCGATACCTTGTATAACGTCGTCGGTTCCGCCGATAATGCCGGCAACGTGGGTGCCATGCTCGGAATCGTACGGGAAAACGTCGTAATCCTTGTCCGCATAGTCATAGGAAAACGGAATTTTGGTGGAATACCACACGTCGGAGGTCTTAAGCCCGGATGTAAGCTTTGCCGCATTGAGTTTGTTCTCGCCGGTAGCAGCAAGCACTTCGGTGACGGTCTGCTGTCTAATTACAAGCTCTTCTTCGGGAACGGCGGGCTGATACGAAAAAACAGAGTGGGTTTTGTCAAAGCCCGAGTCTAAGATTGCAACAGATGTGCGTTTTCCGGTGTAGCTAACGCTGTCCGATTTGTAAATACCGGTATCGTAAATGTCGACGGGGTTATACGAAACGTTGTCTTCTACACTCTGCTCCTCTACCTTGTTGTAAGTGTCGGAAAGCATCGCACCTTCTACTCCGGTGGTCTTTTCTATAGCGGAAAGATTGCCGTACACGGTCTTGACCGCTACGGCATTCATGACGGTAGAATATCTGTACTCTATTCCGCTGATAAGGTCGTTTTCGTATAGCTCGGTGATTACACGCGATTGACGACGCTCGATTTCGCCGGCTTGTGCTTTACCTGCGGCGGATGTCGCGTACTCGCCGACGCTGTATGCGGAAGTCTCTCCGGCATTATATACGTCTAGTAGCGAATCACCTGCTATCTGAACGATAACGACTACTTCGTCATCGTCGCTGTAACCGTTGTTCTCAATAAGGTACTCAGCCTTTATTTGAGACGCTACTTGCTCTTGCGTAAGTTTATCTTCACACTGAATGATGCGGAGTTGGTTGTCGTCGGAAGTTGTAGTGACGGCACTGTTTACTCCGGATGTGGCTACGGTTCCTCCGCCTACGGAAGCTACGCCGTAAGATGCACCGGTGATTGCACCGGCTACAAGAACCATTACCATCAATGCGGATACTATTTTTGAACGCATCTGTTCTCCTTCGCGCAGTAGGGATTTGGTGTATACTTTTAATCCACACCGCAAATATTATGCAATATAAATGAATTTTATTGTCTGCGCTTCATTTCGGTATATTATACCATAATAACAATGTGGCTGTCAAACATATAAATTTTATCGGAAAATCGAAAAATTTATTATTTTATGTGAAAATTGCGATTTTTTTGCAAAAAAAACCGATTTTTTTAGTTTATTTGGGAAAAGTGTCGATATGTCGATTTGATGAAAATTTAGTGAAAAACTTACACATTTTATCACAATCGGCTTTTTGCGTTAAAATAATTTATCTGTATAATTAAACATGGTTTATGCATAGACTGAATAAATAATGCATTTTATACATTGCTATGTCATTATACGTTTTTAATGATTATAGTAAGATGCATATAAAAAGAAACAGTCAACTCGTATTAAAACGAATTGACTGAAGTTATCATTTTAGCCACAACCACATGAGTACGGCCGTAAGCGTAAAACATGCGATTGCTATTCCGAGGCGCGGAAGGTAATATAGTATTGCCGCTCTACGCATAGCGCGACGTTCCTTGCGAGTGACGTCTATTCCGTCGCTTTTTCCCGTCTTACCGGTGCGCGACGGCACGTTCTCCATGCTATAAACCGTTCTGCCGTCATCGACGAATTTCGGCTTTTGTTTTTTCTTTTTTCCGGTATTTTCGGATTTGTTTTCCACGATCAATCACCGCTTTTTTGCTCGTTGTTATCGATTTTTGTGGATTCGTCTGATTTGTCGGTCTCGATTTTTGCCTCGTTATCTGTTTTCTTCTTAGTAAAAACAGATTTTGCTTTTGTCCAAGCCTTAGTGAATGTGTTTTTAGCCTGCTTTTCGGCTTTTATTCTAGCTTCTTCCGTGCGAAGAGCTTCCTCTTCCACTTGTTGACGTTCGTACTCGGCATCGTAGTCGGCAAGGTGGTCCATGACTTCTTTGTCGTACAGGTGACAAGCGACAAAGTGTCCTTTGCTTACCTCATGATAAGCGGGTTCAATCATACGGCAGACATTCATACATTCGGAGCAACGTGTGTGGAATTTGCAACCTTTGGGCGGATTTGCAGGTGACGGAATATCGCCGGCAAGAATGATTCGATTCATTTTTACGTCCGGATCAGGCACGGGAACGGCAGAGAAAAGTGCTTTGGTGTACGGATGCATCGGGTTATCGAAAATTTCGTCCGTGTCGCCTAATTCCATCATGTTACCTAAATACATAACCAAAATTTGATCTGTTATATATTTTACGACAGACAAATCATGAGATATGAACACATAGGTAAGTCCCATTGTCTGTTGAAGTTCTTTTAGTAGGTTGATAATTTGCGCCTGAATAGACACGTCGAGTGCGGAGACAGGTTCGTCACAAATAACAAGTTTTGGCTTAACCGCAAGTGCACGTGCTATACAGATACGTTGGCGCTGACCGCCTGAAAACTCGTGTGGATAACGATCATAATACTGCGGTTGTAGTCCGCACTTCTGCATTGTATCGAGAACATAATCATGCAGTTCTTCTTTCGGTACGATTTTATGTACTTTGACCGCTTCGGATATGATATTGCCGACAGTCATTCTGGGTGGTAACGATGAATACGGATCCTGGAAAATCAACTGGATGTCCGTGCGATACTTGCGCATTTCATTGCGCTTTAGATCGGTTATGTCGTCACCTTCGAAAAATACTTTACCACCATTCGGTTCGTAAAGCTTTAATATCGTTCTGCCTAACGTGGTCTTTCCGCAACCGGACTCGCCCACTACACCGATAGTCGTGCCCGGCTTTACTGAAAAACTGACGTTGTCAACCGCTTTTAGATAGACAAGCGGTTTTCCGAAAAGCGATTTTTTGATCGGAAAGTACTTCTTTAAGTTGTGAACTTCGAGTATATAATCGGGATTCGGTTTTAATGCTTTGTCGTCTAATTCATTCTTTTCGTCACATGCCGAGCAATCGACGCATTTCTCACCGGATTTATCGTCGCAAGAGGCGCACGCCGTACCTTCTACTTTCTCGCAAGAGGCACATGTTTCATCGGACTTCTCGGTACATTCTGCGCATGCGGTTATATTCATTTTATTTTCGTTATCAGTCATCTTTGCGCTCCTCGTACAAATAGCATGAAACATAATGCTCGTCGTTGTACTTTATTTCGTGAGGATACTCGCCGTTGCACTTTTCTATACATTTTGAGCATCTGTTCTTAAAATAGCAAGTGTTCGGGAGGTTAATCGGGTTCGGGACTTGTCCCGGAATCGAATACAACGGCTCGTTGGAATTCGACGCAATAAGCGGTTTGCTCTTTTGTAGACCTATAGTATACGGATGGAGCGGATTATGGAAAATTTCGCTCGCGGTTCCGCGCTCGATAACCTTACCCGCGTACATGACAACAACTTCGTCTGCCATTTCGGCAATTACGCCTAGGTCGTGTGTGATTAGCATGATCGAACAGCCTTGGTTGCGCTGTAAATCTTTAAGTAGCTCCAAAATCTGCGCCTGAATCGTGACGTCAAGCGCGGTTGTCGGTTCGTCGGCAATGATAAGCTTAGGATTGCCGGCAAGCGCCATTGCGATCATGACACGCTGACGCATGCCGCCTGAAAGCTCGTGCGGATAAGATTTGTATACGCGCTCCGGCATGGATATGCCAACTTTGTTTAGCATTTCGATGCTGTATTCTTTTACTTCTTCTTTGCTCTTTTCGGGCGTGTGGAGGAATGAAACTTCGTCAAGCTGGTAGCCTATGGTAAACACGGGGTTTAGACTGGTCATGGGCTCCTGAAAAATCATTGTAATGTCTTTTCCGCGGATCTTGTGCATGACTTCGGTAGGCATTTTTGCAATGTCGTAGCCGAGTTTTTTACCGTTCTCGGAATAGCCGAGTGCGTCGGAATTGAAACGAATCTTTCCGCCTGTGACCTGCCCTTGCGGAGACTGAACAAGTTGCATAATTGACAGTGACGTAACACTTTTTCCACAACCGGATTCGCCGACTACGCCTAAAATTTTGTTTTTCGGGATCGAGAAAGACACGCCGTCAACGGATTTAACCGTTCCACGGTCGGTAAAGAAACTCGTATGCAAATCGTCGAGTTCGATTATGTTATTTTCATCGTTCATCTCGAGCGTATATTCGCTCTCGTCAAGTTTGCGTCGTTTCATCGACTCGTAATACTTCATCTGTTTGATGTTGTACTTGATGATTTCGCGACTTTCCTTGATTGTTAGGTAATCCGACTTTTTCTTCTCTTTTTTAATCATTGCAAAAATCCTTATCTTGCGGTCACTATTTTATTTGTAGTGCCTTGTGTAAGCGTTTGTTGCTCTCTCAAATAATAAATTATTTTCTTGCTTTCGGGTCCATGGCATCTCTTAGACCGTCACCGACAAAGTTGAATCCCAACACCGCGATGACAATCATTATGCCGGCAGGTAGCCACATATTCACGTGATAACTAAGTATTATGGGGTCGTTTGCAGTTGCTATCATCGTGCCCCATGCGGCTTTCGGGATTTGAACACCGAGACCTAAGTAACTAAGTGTAGACTCGTAAAGTATTACGCTGCCTAAGCCTAAGGTCATGGATACGATTAGTTGTGGCATTACGTTCGGCAATAGGTGCAAGAATATTCTTCGCCAAGTCGGTATGCCCATAACTTCCGTGGCGGTCATATATTCTTGTTCGCGTAGTGACAAAATTTGTCCGCGGACAAGTCGCGCTACACCGCTCCAACTGAATATAGTAATTATTGCCATGAGTAGATAAATACGATTATCGGCCGGTATGTTCCACGAATCGATGACGGCGGATGCGATAAGTAATATCGGAAGCGTAGGTATGCAGTTGAATATATCGACAATACGCATAATAAGTTGGTCAACCCAACCACCGAAATAGCCAGATATGCCGCCTAAGATAACACCGATAAGTGTCTCCAAAATGACAACGATAAAGCCGATAGTCAGTGAGATTCTGCCACCATACATAAGACGCACAAAAACGTCCATGCCCTTATCGTCCGTACCAAGTAAGTGCGTAACCGAAGGATTCGCAAGTGAATTTATCGTGCCGACGAACGTAACTACTTCGGTAACTTCTACCGTTTCTCCTGTATCGGTCACAATCGAATATGTCTGCGGAATCTCGGATATTGTCTCGGAATAGTCTACATCCTCTTCACCCCAAGTGCGATAAATCACAGGGCCTAGGAAGGAGAATAGAAACAAGAAAATTATCATGATTAGACCGACAATAGATAGCTTTGAACGGAAAAAACGGCGCATGACGAGTCTAATCGGACTCATTTCTTTGTATGTTTCGACGCTAGCCGCCTCAGCCTGCTCTTCGCGAAGTGCCTCCTCGCCCATGTCTGCCATGAGATTTTCATCGGCAACGGATTCGGACTGCACTTTTTCGTCGATATTTTCGGTTACAGATTGTAAATTCTTTTCTTCCATAACGTTAATCTCCAAGTTTGACTCTGGGGTCGACGATCGAATACATGATATCCGACAGCAATGTTCCTATAACAGTAAGCACCGCTAAAAACATGTTGTAACCCATGACGAACGGCACGTCTCCTTCGCGGAGCGCCTGATACGCAAGTCTGCCGATACCATCGATGCCGAACACTTGTTCGGTGATCATCATTCCGCCGAATAATGACGGCAAGATGCCTGCAAGCAACGTTGCAAGCGGTATTAACGTATTGCGGAAAGCGTGCTTGTAAATAACAGTCTTTTCCGAAAGCCCCTTTGCTCTAGCCGTCCTTATGTAATCTGAAGATAGCACTTCGAGCGTATTAGTTCTCGTGTAACGCATAAGCCCGCCAATCGAAAGCAAGACGTTGACAAGTATCGGCAAGAACATATGATGTAATATGTCACCGAGCTTTACGAAGAAGCCGGCAAATGTCGCGGGATAATCTTTGTTGGCGTATATTAGGCCGTTTGCGGGGAAAAGTCCCAAATCGACGGAGAAAATCTTTATTGCGATGGCTGCGAAAAAGTATGTCGGCAACGATATTCCGATCATGGTAAACACGGTGACAAGATAGTCACGCACGGAATATTGATGAGTTGCGCTGGAAATACCGAGCGGAATCGCTATCAAGAATTGCAAGATCGTTGCGATAAGCGCAATTGCAAACGATATCCACATGTTTTCGCCGATAACCTGAGCAACCGGTTTTTCGTACTTGAACGATGTGCCGAGATCGCCTCTCAACAGGTAACCTACCCATGTAAAGTATCCGGACAGTATTGCACCAAATTTTTGCCAACCGTTTGCAACTTTGTAATAGCTACCGGTAGAATAGACGTTACTGCCGGAAGTGACTGTGATATTTATCGAGCCGTCATCACTCTTTTGAGCCGTGTAACTGCCGGAAAAAACCTGCTTACCGTCTTTATCGATAAGCTGGGCAGAGCTCACTGTTGACGTTAGTTTTAGCGTCCAATTTTTGTACGAATAGTCGCCTGCGACAAGCTCGTCAAAACTGGTTTCATTGACAAGTGCATCGTCATAGTCGGCAATCTTTACTTTCTTTGTAAACTTGCCTTCTACTCCGTCGTCGCCGGTATTGATTTCAATGTGAATATACGCTTCGGGCATGGAAAGACCGTACAACTCCTTGAAGCGGTCGATATCGGACTGCTGTATTGCACCGCTTTGAAGCTGTGATGCGTACTTGATTTCGATGTAGTCGTTCGGCATCATGCGCACTAGCGAATAAATGATAACCGATACACCCAAAAGAATTATGACGGAAATGCCCAGTCTTTTGAGAATGTATTTTAGCATATTGTACCCTCATACGGCACTAGGGCGCCTTTGTCTTTTATAGAGTCGGGCGCACGTTAGATAAACCGTTATTTTTGTCGTTACATGCGGAGTTACCGCGGTTTTACATCAAGGAAATGTTTGCGATACGGCTGGTTAGTCCCTTGTACGGAGATAGTTCACTGTCGAGTGTGAAGGTCGAAACGTCGATCTTGTTTTGGTTGTATGCAAAGAGGTCACTTCTCTGATATGTCGGAAGTTCAACAGCAAGCTCCATGACCATATCGAGCGCTTCCTTGTAGTCGGCCTTACGGTCTTTTTGATTCTCTGTTTCACGAGCCCTGTCGATGATGTCGCTAAGGTCGGAGATTAGACTCTTTTCAAATTCATACTTGCCGGTCGTGTCGTTGAGGATCTGTTTGTAACCCCAGTTGAGAACGGAAGTTGCTTTGGAATCCATGTGATAAACCTGATACATATCCGGATCGATTGTAGATCCCCAAGCTGCCGCCCATACCGTGAGTGCGCCACTGGAAAGCTTGCTGAGCGCGTTTGCATCCTTTGATACGGTAATGTCAAATCCATAGCCGTTTAACGTGGTGCGCGCCTGATTGAGTGCCGCAAATGCCGGATGGTCGTCACTATCACCCGCGATCGTAAACGTGTATTTTAGTTTCTCGCTCTTACCACCGTAAGATTTCTGATAAACTCCGTCACTGCCGAGTGTGTATCCGTCCTTTTCGATAAGTCCGGTGATAAACTCGCGTTGCTGTGCCGTAGTAAGCTTTTGACCCGCCTTAATACCATTGCTCTCAACAAAATCTTTGTAGTCGGGATCAACGACACTGAGATCCGACGGAACTGTGCCGTCAATGTAAGGATAATACGAAGTGCAGTTCTCCGGATATGCCCAGTTAGCTTTACTCATCGAGCGATAAATGGGTTCTGCAGTCGTCTTGTAGTATTCGACACAGAGCTGAGTGTTGATACAATACATGATTGCACGACGGACGTAAACCGAAGGCACTTTGCCTGCGTTGATACCGATATAACCGTAGCCGGATGTCTTGACAGTCTTGTTACCCATGCCTTTTGTACCGAGTTCTTGGATGGTTTCCGGCTTCGCGTTAGGCTCGGCAAAGTCAATTTCGTTATTGTACAGTGCGTCCAACATACGAGATGCGGAAACAACCTGATACCTGATCTTCTTAATTTTTGCCACACCGTTTGTTCCATTGCCCATGCTGTAATACGGGTTACGTTCAAAATAAATGACACCGTTGTTATAAAAATCGCCTAACGAGATGCTCGTGCTTTCGCCGTCGGCAATTCCTCCGCTAGCAGAGCTTGCCGCATACGGGCCCGCACCTACCGGCACACCGATTTTATCGGCTGCCTTTACAACATCGTTCATGAACGATTGTGAGCCGTATTCTACACCAAAGTTCTCCGTATAGTCAAATGCGTTGATGTGCTCGGCATCCGAATAGTAGTACATCGGGGAAATGGTAATCGAGAAGTTCCAGATAGCCTTGGGGTCAACGCCGTTGATCGTGATCGAAAGCACTTCGTTGCCGTTTGTTACCTGATTTTTGTTAGAGTCCGCATAGGTCGGGACGTTGTAAGTCACGGTTTTGCCACTCTTGTCGGTGAATGTCACAGCAGAATTCATATTGGCAAATTTGATGCCCGAGATATTCTTGTATTCGCGAGCGTCGGTTTCGGAAGCAAAGTACTTTTCCATTTCGTCGTTTGCGATATAATCGGAAAGTTTTGTGGGGGTCGATGCCCAGTAGTAAATTACTTCGTTTAGTTTTCCGGGCATATTGCTATCGCGGACGATAGCAATAGCTTTTTCCTTAGTCATGGCTTTGACCTGCTCTGCCGAACCGGTTGCATAGGTCAATTTGCCTTCTTTTCTGCTCCAAGTGATAAGTCCTTCGTTGTAGAGGAACATTTCAACGTCGGTAGTGAAAAGATTAGAATATTCGGTGCGGTTGCCGTTGTCGTCAACCTTATAGAATTTTTGGTCCTGATACGAATCGAGCGAGTTCGTCCAATCGGATTCGAGTTCTTCATCAAAGAATTCTACCGCCTTGTCATAATCGTCAACGATATTCTCATAGCCTGTGTTTTCGCTTTTGTACTCTTCAAGTAGTGTACGGAAAGTCGCGGAATCGATATTGTTTACATCGTTAGTCGTATTTTTATACTTTTTTGCGATTGCATTGTAAGCACTGTTTAATTTACCGATGCGGTTACTTGCATCTTGAGCGAAACGCTCGGTAAAGCCCTTCTGCTCGTTCTCGTCGCTGGACTGCGTGCGATATTCCTGCAAACCCACAATGTCGGTCGAGTAAATCGTGCTGGAACCGGAATATACTGGATCAAGATAGACGTAATAGTTGAAAAGTACGTCCTTTATTGTAAGGTACGAGCCGTTGGGATAACGAACATTGTTTTTCATTACAAAATAGTATGTCGTTGTATCGGAAGCCGAGTCATACACGATACCAAGGTTTTCTGTCACTACGTCTTCGTCGGGTCCGTAAGTATAGTTGCCTTCTTTATCATTGCCGATCATGCCGATCTGAGTGAGGCTGACTACGTTACTGTCAGCAGACGAAGTCGAGAAAAACGGGTTAAAAACCTTGTCGACTTCTTGCGACGAAAACACAAGCGGAGTGTTCTCGTTATCGTACTTCTTTTCACTGCTTCCGCTACAGCCGATGAGTAGTAAACTGCCTGTTGCCATAGCAAATGCGAGGATCATTGTGATCGCGCATTTTCCGAGTGATTTTTTGAATCTCATACCTAATTATCTCCTTTGAGAAATTGAAAACTAATTTATTGTTTTTCGGTCTTGTCACAAACGCTTGCCGTGCAATTCGTCTCGGTGACACCATTGACCGAGGTGTAATACATTTTTCCGTCAGGTGCGTCGTTTATGAAACCTTCTTCATCGAGCTCGTGCAAGTAGCTGATTTCGATCGTAAATTCGGTAACGTTTACCGTGACATTATTGAACGTCACCCCGGAAGCACGCATACACAGCGGTGCAAAATATATCTTTTCAATGTCGCTCTTGCTTGCGCGAACCGAAAATTTAACTTTGTCAAGCGTAACATTGCTCACCTCTCCGTCGGTTAAGTCACCAAACACACTGACTTCGACGTGCACTGTCTTATTTCCGTCGGGATCGAGCTTGTCATCTTCGCCGTTACCGATATATGACGTGACGGAGACGGTGAAGTCGGACAGTGTATGTCCGTTACCTCTTATCCCGTTATAGCCGGATAGGTCTACGGTCTTGCCCGCAAGGTCAACGTCGTTCATAAGATATAGTGTCATGTTCTTATTTTTGTCGGAGCTTGCATTGGATGTGATGTCCTTTGCCTCGGTCACAATACGGAAGTTGCCTTTTACATATTCGACAACCACATTCATCAAGACGTCTTCATTGCTCTCCTTAAACGTAAAGTTATCTGCAATTTCTTCGCCCTTGCCATCGGTGGCTGCAGCATCGTATTTATAGAACTTGCCGAGCGAAGTATAACCTTCTCTAGCGGAATCAAGTTTTTCAATCTCGTATTTTGCTCTGCTGAATGTCGAACCGGCAGTCGTGGAAACCGTACCCATCGACACGAAGTTGTTGTCATCGTCGATATAACCGACGTTGTATTCGTACTTAACGTTTGCAACCCAGCGTGCGTATAGACGAATAAGGTTCTCGCTGTCTGACTTGCCGGTGTAAGAAATTTTACCGTCCTTGTCAACTGCAACTTTATCGGTAGTAAAGTCCCACTTCCCGTCATAAGAGACTTCTCCGTCCGTTTCAGTTTTGCTCATATACCAGCCTTCGATATGATATCCGGACTTTTCAATGCTGACCTTTGTCATATCTTCGACGGACTTTATAGCGTATTCTCCACCGCGTTCAAATCCAAAATAGCACTCGACCGCACGAGTACTGTTCTTATAGACTCCGCCTTCGAGTTCGTACACGACTCGAACGTTATTTTTATATTCGATAGACGAATCACCGCAACCTGCGACGAAAACCGCCACAAGCAGTGATAGAAGTATTATGCCGAATAATTTAATCTTTTTCATTTTGTGGACCATATTCCTTACGTCTGCGTTTATGTATTTTTATCAGTCTTTTTGTATATTATTCAATCGCATCGCATAGTAAAACATACTAAAGCATTATACCACCTTACACAATACAAGTCAAACAAAATACGCGGAAAACGCCTCTAAAACGCGCTTTGTTGTGCGAAAGTTTGGTGAAAATTTTCACACTTTTTTATTCACATTATCATGTAATTTTATGCATAAACTTGTTTTTAGCGAGAGTAAAATCTTACAAATAAACTTCAATTTTACTTTATTACACTGATTTGTCCGTAAAAACACAAGAAAAACGGCGTAAATTTTGCAAGAATCCTAACAAAATTTGCGCCGATTGTAACGTATATTATTCGTATAAAATCGAAGTTGCGTTTGAATACTTATGCGCTAATACTTCTAAACAGCTTTTTTACGTAAGAGCGTTCTCTCATTGTCACTTTGCCGTCAATGGAAACAGCGCATAGACACAGCGTGATAGCATCGACTTTGAGATCGTCGTCGCCACGAGACAATATCGAACTAAGCTCATCGGTACATTCTTTTATAACTTTTTTGCCGGAACCTTTCTTGAAACAATTCTTGATCGATTCAAAGTCGAAATCACTACCGAATATTTGAACAAGTGACGGATAAACAAGCAGATACTCGACTTCGTTTACTTCACCGTCACACGCGACCGCTCCCAATAAAAATGCCGCTAACGTATTCGCAATATCGATATCTTCGTTGTTGAGGCGGTTAAGTCCCGCTA
>CAVEYH010000015.1:0-624 GCA_963620055.1 bacterium
ATATTATATAATGCCTGAATGAGTTGCGCCAACATTACAGGCGGTGCAACTTTGAGAAGTATTTTGCCGATACTTTCGGTACCGAAAAAACTGCTTTCGTTGGTTACCCTTTCCATAAAACGCCTTTTATATAAAACGCTTTTGTATCTCGATAAAATGCTTTTGTATCTTGCTTTGTTACAAGCAAACTAATATATTTGAGTTATGAATTACTCCCACTCAATAGTTGCCGGTGGCTTTGACGTAATGTCGTAGACAATTCGGTTAATATTCTTAACCTCATTGACAATACGCGTAGAAATCTTCTCCAGTACGTCAAACGGAATGCGCGCCCAGTCTGCCGTCATGCCGTCAACACTGGTCACTCCGCGGAGTGCGAGCGTGTAGTCGTATGTACGTTCATCACCCATAACGCCTACGGTGCGCGTGCCGGTAAGCACTGCAAAATACTGCCAAATATCGCCTTGCAAGCCTGCTTTTGCAATTTCGTCACGGAAAATGTAATCCGCATCTTGCAAAATTGCTACTTTTTCGGCCGTAACGTCGCCCATAATTCTGATACCGAGTCCGGGGCCCGGGAACGGCTGACGCATTACAAGATATTCCGGCAAACCAAGCTCTCTG
>CAVEYH010000015.1:634-8547 GCA_963620055.1 bacterium
CACTTGCGCACTTCGTCCTTGAATAGATCGCGAAGTGGTTCTACAATCTCTTTGAAGTCGACAACTGACGGAAGTCCGCCGACGTTGTGGTGGCTCTTTATTTTTGCACTTGCGCCCAAACCGCTTTCGATAACGTCGGGGTAAATCGTGCCTTGGACAAGGTAGTCGACTGCGCCGATCTTTTTTGCTTCTTCTTCAAATACGCGGATAAATTCGCTACCGATGATTTTACGTTTTTTCTCCGGCTCGGTGACACCTGCAAGGAGGCTGAGAAAACGCTGTGACGCATCGACTTTTATTAGGTTCATACCCTGCTCGTCACGGAAAACGCGAACGACCTCGTCCGCTTCGTACTTTCTAAGTAAGCCGTGATCAACGAAAATGCACACTAGATTCGGGCATGCTTTGTGAATAAGTGTGGCGGCGACGGCAGAATCGACACCGCCGGAGAGTGCGCACAACACTTTCTTGTCACCGATCTTTGCTTTTAGTTTTGCAATCGTGGTTTCGGCAAAGTTTGCCATGGTCCACTCACCTTTTGCACCGCATATCACGTAAAGGAAGTTCTTTAATACGGCACTTCCGCATGTAGTGTGCATGACTTCGGGATGGAATTGCACGCCGTAAAGATTCTTTTTCGGATTAGCCATTGCGGCCACTGGGCATGTCGCAGTCGTTGCCGTAACAGTAAAGCCAGCGGGGACTTCTTCAACGTAGCAAGTATGGCTCATCCAACACTGCGATTCGGTGGGGATATCCTTAAATAGCGGTGACTCTTTGACGGTCATGATCTGTTTGCCGTACTCTCTGGGGCCAACGCCGACTTTTCCTCCACTGAGGTGCGCCATGAGTTGGCAACCGTAGCAAATGCCTAAGATAGGTATCCCTGCATCGAGCATTGCTTTCTCGACAGTGGGAGCATTCTCTTCGAATACGCTCGCGGGGCCTCCGGTAAAAATTATGCCGATAGGCTTCTTTTCAAGAATTTTCTCAAGCGGTGTGGTGTACGGCAAAAGCTCGCAATACACGTTGAATTCTCTTACTCTGCGTGCAATAAGTTGATTATATTGTCCACCAAAATCAAGTACGATTACGTTTTCCATTTATATGTCTCTCCGATAAAATTTTACTTGTTTGTTTTGTTTTTCTCTTTCGGTGCAAAAATTTTGCCCGTCGCACTCAATATCGTATTGAGCGAGAAAATGCGATAAGCCGCGTACAATGCCTTGTATTTTTTCCCTATGAGATAGAACGGTTTGTAATGCTTTTTTACGATGATCTTTTCGATTTTACCACAAGCATAGTCCACGCTCATGCGCTTGGTTTCGCGTGCGGAAATGTGGTCGTCCGCCTTTCTGATGCGCTCGCCGTAACGCTCGTTCGTCGTAAAGTTTTTAACTCGGTTTTTCGTAAACTCGGTCTTGATGTCGCCCGGACAAATTGCGGTGACGTCAATACCGTACGGCTTGACTTCTTCGCGCAGTGAGTGGCTGAGCATGCTGACGGCCGCTTTTGACGCGCAATACATCGAGCGGAACGGCAACGGGAATATTGCACACGCGGACGAGATATTTACTATCTTTGCGCCTTCGCTCATGAGTGGTAAAGCGTACTTTACACATCTAAACACGCCCATAAAGTTGACTTCGAAAATGCGACTGACTTCTTCGTCCGACAATAGTTCCACTGCACCCGACACTCCGTAGCCTGCGTTATTTATCAACATGTCGATTTTACCGAAGCGCGATTTTATAAGTTCGAATGCCGAGATGACATCTGTCTCGATGCCTACGTCACAACGAATAAAGTTACCCTCTGTTTCGCAACGACGCGCAAGCACTATAACGGTGTTGTCTGTCGAAAATCGCTCTGCAATATGCTTTCCGATTCCGCTGGTACCACCGGTGACAACTATAATCTTTCCGCTCAATTTTCTCATAAGTCAATAATACCAAAATTCCTGCATTAAGTCAATTATTTCGTTGCCGATTTGCCGTCTTTGTCGGCTAGACAAAAACTGCCTCTCCGTTTTCAAAACTATACCTCCCTTGTCGTAAGGGAGGCTGGTTTGTTTCGTTATTATTTTTACGATGCCGTACTTGTTGCCGTAGTCACATTATTTACCGAATTATCGTTATCTGACGGAACGGTTTCGGACAGAGTATCGAGGGGTTGCTCCGCCTCCGATTGGTTATTTCCGCCCGAGATGTCCGTAGGCGTACCGCCCATAAGTGACGGCGGGTCGCCCTTGAATGCGATTTTGAGCAAGATCGGGCACAGTAGCGACGAGATTATCACGAGCATGATCACCGCCACGACCGGATCGCCGACGGCAACGCCGTTAAATAACCCTGCCTCGTGTCCCTTATTACATACGACAAGTGCGACTTCTCCGCGAGCGATCATGCCGACGCCTATCTCGGCAGACTCGCGCCATGAATATCGGCACAATTTTGCCACGCTTCCGCAACCGATGATCTTACCGGCAATACCGACGGCAACGAATGCCAGCCCGAACAAAAATACAGTGACATTAAATCCCGAAAAATCCGCCGTTATACCGATATTTGCAAAAAATACCGGCGCAAACAGCATATACGAATTGATGTCGACTTTGCGATCGATATAGTGTGTTTCTTTTAGGTTCGATAGAAGTATGCCGGCAACATAAGCACCGGTTATGTCTGCGATACCGAATATCTTTTCGGCGCAATACGCGTACACGAAACATACGACAAGTCCGAAAATCGGCACTCTACGGTTGTGCGGATAGCGTTTTACTAACCATTTGAACACGATATTGAGAATTATGCCTACACCGATTGCCGCGACAAAGAACAACACGGTCATGAGAATTGTCTTCCACGGATTTACGGATGCGTCCTTAAAGCCGATCGCGATAGACAATACAACGATGCCTATAACGTCATCGATGATTGCCGCCGACAAGATTACGGTACCGACTTTGCCCTTTAGCTTGCCCAACTCTTTTAGCGTTTCTACCGTGATGCCGACACTGGTAGCTGCCAAAATTACGCCTATAAACACCGCGTCTAGCATGAGTGTTTTATCTTCGGCAAGTGCGGAAAATCCGCCCAAGAACGGCACGGCAAGCAAGAATCCGCCGACTACGGGAACAATTACACCGCCGAGTGCGATGAGTGTTGCTTTTAGTCCCGAACGCTTTAATTCTTTTATGTCGGTTTCAAGTCCTGCCGAAAACAAAATGAGCACTACACCGATCTCGGCAATTCCTTTTAGAAAATGTGCTTCTTCTTCACCCGGATTTATCGGTGACCACCAACCGAATTGCCCCCAGATCGCGGGGCCTATGAGTAGTCCCGCCACGACCATGCCGACGACTTGCGGTAGACCGATTTTTCGCATCAGCATACCGAAAGCTTTCGTCACGAACAATATAATTGCAAGGTCAAGTAATATTTGTGTTACGTCCATGATTCCCTTCTTTACACACGCGGAAAATCTCCCCGCGGGCGTGATTATAGTCGGAGAGAAAATCTCACCCCGACTATATCAAGAATTATATACTTATAAATAACGATTGTCAACGAATTATGCAAAACATAAGTGGTTTTTATGCTTTAATTCCGCTCAATTATTTGTGTTTTTCTTTCCACACAAGCGCGGTAAACGGTGATACTTCGCGTGTTTCGCATGCTGTAATAAGGTCTTTTACTTTATTCTCGAGCGGAATCGTGTGTGCAGTCGCATTAACTATAACGTGTAGTTTCTCTCCACGCGTAAACTCAATCAAGCCGTCTTCGGCACGAATAAACGAGATACTTCCGCTGTTAAGTTCGGGAAATTTTCTTAACCTGCCGAGCTTACGGAAACACTCGACAAGCGCACTATCGGCAGTAGACCACGGATAGAATCTGCGATTGAACGGATCTTCACATCCCTCCATACCTGCCTCGTCTCCGTAAAAAATGCAAGGCACGCCCGGAAGCGTATATTGAAGTACAGCTGCTAGACGCAAACGCTTTTTTGCTGTATCCACATCGTGCAGTCTAAATTCGGAACGTTCGTCTTTTGTTCCCGGTAATTCCTCGCCAGAAACGGCTGTTAAAGCGCGCACCGTATCATGTGTAGACAGCGGATTCATTAGATTTTTTAGCACTCTTGCGGGGTAATTGTTGACTATACCGTTTACCACATCGGCAAGATTTTTCCCGTCACCGGACCTAGCAAAACGTATGATCGCATCCTTGAACGGATAGTTTGTCACACTGTCGAGTTGTTTTCCCAGTAGATACCGCCTGCGTTGTGAGTACGCAACCTTGTTGCTTGCGTCTTCCCATACTTCTCCGAGCACAAGTCCCTTTGGATTTACGGACTTTACCGCACGAGTAAGGTTGTCCAAAAATTCATCGGGAAGTTCGTCCGCCACGTCTAGTCTCCAACCAGCGATTCCTTGTCGCATATATGTGCGAATAACTCCGTCCTCACCATTTATAAACTCATTAAATCCCGAATTTACTTCTTCCGTGCACGGTAAAATTTTTACTCCCCACCAACATTCGTAACCGCCGTTTTCATCGAATCGATACCACGATCTATAGGGGCTGTCGGCCGACTGAAACGCGCCCACATTATCATAATTACCGTAACGGTTAAAGTACACGCTGTCGTCGCCGGTATGTGAAAAAACTCCGTCAAGAATGATTTTGATGCCTTTTTTCGTTGCTTTGGATATTAGCCTTCGAAACGCTTTTTCTCCGCCAAAATCACTGTCGATTCTGCGGTACGATCCCGTATCGTATTTATGATTGGACGATGCTTCAAAAATCGGATTAAGATAAATACACTTTACACCGAGCGATTTTAGATAGTCTAGCTTTTCGGCGACTCCGTCAAGATTACCACCGAAAAAATCGTTATTGGGAATTATACCGTTTTCATCCGCCTTATAGTGCGGTATGCCGTCGCGATCGTCGCGATACACGGCGCGCGGTTTCGTCTTTAACCGCTCTCCGCCTATGTTGAATCTGTCGGGGAAAATCTGATAAATTATTCCGGCGTCTAAAAAATCCGGCGCTTTATAGCACTCTTCGTATGCCGTGAGCTGCCACTCTTCGCCCTTGTCTGCCACTGCGTTAAGGCTCGAGTCCGCATAAAACGCTGTATCGTATCCGTCGTTTCTTACAATAAAATGGTATGAGTATAATCCTGTAGTAGTTACATGTAGTGATATCGAAAAACCATTGCCTTCTCTTCGCATTTCGTACCAAACGGGTGACTCATTCTCTTTCGTCAGCACGAAAAATGCGGTTTGCGCCGAGCCGTCAAGCGTCACGCAAACCGTAAATTCTTCGTTAATTTTTATTCCGCCAACGGGGCTTTTATACCGTACGTCGCACGGAAAATAACTTAATTTCATTTAATCCTCGTCTACTTTTGTTACAGGCTTTAAGTGCCAAATATTTTCTGCATATTCGCGTATGCTACGGTCTGCCGCAAACGTACCGGATTCGGCTATGTTGCGGAGTGCCATTTGGTTCCAACGTTTTTCGTCGTGATAAGCATTATCAAGCTCGCCTGCCGCACGGAGATAGTCACGAAAATCTTTTAGACACATATACGGATCGGCAACATAGTTCGTTCCGACGGTAAGATAATCGGCAATGTCCGAGAACGATTGACCGGCAAAACCTACTCTGAGCGCATCGACTACTCTGCGAATCTCGTGATCGTCGGAGTAAATGTGCGAAGCATTGTAGCCTTGTTCCCAAACTTTTTCCACTTCGTCCGCTTTTAGACCGAATGTGAAAATACTATCCGCTCCCACTCTTTCGGCAATTTCCACGTTCGCGCCATCGATCGTTCCTAAAGTCACGGCACCGTTTAACATGAATTTCATATTGGATGTGCCGGATGCCTCTTTGCCGGCAAGCGATATTTGTTCGGAAACCTCTGCTGCCGGAATAAGTCGCTCGGCCTTGGTTACGTTGTAATTTTCTAGGAACATTACGTCGACTTTTGCTTTAACGCGCGGATCGCGTTGGATCTCGTTCGATAGGCAATTGATTAGCGATATTATACGTTTTGCGTGATGGTATCCGCCTGCCGCTTTTGCACCGAAAATAAATGTTTCGGGTGTTACGTCAAGGTTAGGATTCTCTTTCACATCGAGATATTTCTTGACGATCTTTAGCACGTTAAGGAGCTGACGCTTGTATTCGTGAAGTCTCTTGATCTGTACGTCAAAACGCGATTCGGGGTTGAGCACAAATCCCGTGGTATCTAATATGTATTTTGCAAAATCGCGCTTGTTTTCTGCCTTGATTTCGGCTAGTTTGTGAAACACTTGATCGTCGCCAGAGTACGCATTGAGTTTGGATAATTCGGAAGCGTCACGTATATACTTGTCACCGATAAGATCGGTAACGAGTCCCGAAAGTCTTGGGTTCGACTGGTTAAGCCATCTGCGGTGCGCTATGCCGTTGGTGACGTTTGTAAAGCGTTCGGGAAGTATTTCGTAAAAATCGCGGAATACGCTCTCTTTGATTATCTCACTGTGAAGCGCACTGACGCCATTGATGCTGTGGGAGCCGATGACGGCAAGGTTTGCCATGCGTACCTGACCGTTACCGATGGCACACATGCGATTAAGCACGTCTTCTCTGCATTCGCGGTGTTCTCCGCGGAATCTTGCATCTATCTCGCGAATGATCGAGTACATGCGCGGTAGACGCATTTTCACAAGATCCTCGTTCCACTTTTCCAGTGCCTCGCTCATGACGGTATGGTTCGTGTATGCCATGGTATTGACGGTAATGTCCCATGCGCGCTCCCATGAAAAACCGTATTCATCCAAAAGCAATCTCATTAGCTCCGGTATCGCGAGTGCGGGGTGCGTGTCGTTGATGTGAATTGCGACTTTATCGGCAAGGTTGTCGAGTGTATCGTAATGTTTTAAGTGATCTTTTATGATTGACTGTAGGCTCGCGCTGACAAGAAAATATTGTTGCGAAAGACGAAGTTGCTTACCTTCAAAGTGTTCGTCCGACGGATACAATACTTTGCTGATAAGTTCGGCTTCGTTATCACCACGCATTGCCTTAAAATAGTCGCCCTGTGTGAACGATTTCATATCAAACGAAGCGGGAGCGGCCGCACGCCAGAGTCGTAGTACGCTAACGGCTTTGTTCTCGTACCCGCTGACCATTACGTCATACGGTACTGCCTCGACAAGGCTGGCATCTTCGTGACGGATTTTTAGCGTTCCGTTCGACCAATCTTCGACTATGTGTCCGCCGAGCTTTACCGTAAAGCTTTTATCGGATCTCGGCATCATCCATACTTCGCCGCTGTCAAGCCAAATATCCGGAAGCTCGACCTGAGTATTTTCTACTATCTTTTGTTTGAAAAGTCCGTACTCATAGCGGATCGAAAAGCCCATTGCGGGATAGTCGCCTGTTGCCAACGCATCCAAAAAGCATGCGGCAAGACGCCCCAAGCCTCCGTTACCGAGTCCTGCGTCCGCCTCGAGTTCGTACAGGTCTTCCAATTTTCTGCCGTATGACTTTACCGCAGACGAAAATTGTTTTGTAAGTCCGAGATTGTAGATATTGTTACGCATCGAACGGCCGAGCAAAAACTCCATGCATAGGTAGTAAACGCGCTTTGCACCCTCTTTGTTTGCTTCGGTATTGAAACGCTGCTTTTTGAATAACAACATGTCCCGTATCACGAGCGCAACCGCTTTATATAACTGCATATCGGTAGCCGCTGCAGGTGACGTCGCAAAATATTTGTCAAGTTTTTCTTTAATTAGTTCTTTAACTTTTGCCGTAGTGTATTCCATAAGTCCTCCGTGAAAGCAATGTAAAAATATGATTTATTCTAGCACTTCGGCATAGTAAGCGTCATAATCTTTTGCGCTCTTATTC
>CAVEYH010000015.1:8557-14603 GCA_963620055.1 bacterium
TTCTAAGTCCGTTCCAAATGTCGCGATAGTCGCGATAAAGTCCGACTGCGCGGTCGACTGCGTACCGAAGCGCATCGGCATTATAGTCGTCAAAACCGAAGCCCGTACCCGTCGTTCCGTCTCCGCAATCGGTCACGGAATCTTTGAGTCCGCCGGTAAATCTTACAATCGGAACGGTGCCGTAACGCATAGCGATCATTTGCGATAATCCGCAAGGCTCGGATTTAGACGGCATTAGAAAAATGTCTGCGCCGGCATAAATCTTTTGTGCCATGTCTTTATTAAATGCAATGATTGCACGGACTCGATTGCCGTATACGTTCTGCATGTGGCGGAAGAAATTCTCGTGGTCGGCATCGCCCGTACCGAGTACCACGAATTGAACGTTGTCTTGCATAATTCCGTTGAATGCCGAGCGGACAATGTCTAGTCCTTTGTGTGAAACAAGTCTCGTGATCATTGCGATCATGGGAACGTTCTCGTCTACCGGCAAATTAAGCATGCGCTGAAGTCCAAGCTTGTTTTCTTTCTTATACTCGCTTACCGTTTGCGCATCATAATTCTTGAACAGCGATCCGCTGGTATCCGGATCATAAGTCTTGACGTCAATGCCGTTTAAGATACCTTTAAGCTTGTACGCATTCTTGAGTAGTACGCCTTCGAGTCCGTGAGCATACTCAGATCTCATGATCTCGCCGGCATAGGAATTGCTGACTGTAGACACGCTGTCGCTGTAATCGATGGCTGCCTTCATGAGGTTGATACAACCATGGTATTCGATTGACATATACTCTCTATGGGAGATGCCGAACAAGTCTTCGATAACTTCGCCGGAGAATTGTCCCTGATACTCTATATTATGGATCGTGAATATCGTTTTGATCCCACCTAAGCCCTCGTGATATTGATAGAATAGTTTGTAGTACACAGGAACGAGTGCGGTGTGCCAATCGTTACAATGCAAAATGTCGGGTTTGTTATCAAGATACGGTAAGAGCTCCAGCACTGCACGTGAGAAAAATGCGAATCTCTCGCCATCGTCGCCGTAGCCGTAAAGTCCGGATCTTTTGAAATAGTATTCGTTATCGACAAACATAAACTTTACGCCGTCGTGTTCAAAGGTGAACAATCCGCAATACTGGTTACGCCAAGCGAGCGGAACATTGATAGAACGAACGAATGTCATTTTTTCGCGATACTCATAAGGTACGCGCTCGTATAGCGGAACAATGACTTCCGCCTCGACATCGTCAAGCGCATTGAGTGCCTTCGGAAGCGAGCCGATCACTTCGCCCAATCCGCCGGTACCTGCAAACGGCCATGCTTCGCTGGCAACAAACAAGATGTGCTTTTTCTTCGGCATTTCGGGTGCTTTTACAGTTTCTATGGTGGCGGTCTTTGTCTTTTTGGTACGTTTTACTTTCGGTTTAGCCTCGATTTCGGTTACGGGGTAAACCTCCTGTGCCTCCGGTGTAGGTGTTTTTTGGGGCTTGTTTTCGGTTGTCTTTGCAACCGCTCCCGACTTCTTTACGACAGGCGGTGTTGCCTTCTTTACCGTCGGAATCGTCTTTTCCTTTACAACGGGTGCGACCTGCTTCTTCTCCTTGACTTCGCCTTTTGTCTTAACCGACACTTCCCCTTTCGCCTTTACCGTGGGTTTCGATTCCGATTTTACGGCAGGTTTGTTTTCCGGCTTTACGGCGGGCACTGAAGCAGACACTTTGGTCGACTTCTTTGTTTTCGCCTTTACTTTGCTCTCAGCCATATTCTTATTAACTCCTTTGAAAAACTTTATTTCTTAGTTTGATTTGTGAGTAGGTCTCTGCTTAAATAGTCTTCTATGTACTGCGACAAGAATGTATATTATTATAAAAAACGTAAAATTCGCGCCGTCCGAAAAACAATTCAATCCCCGAGCGACGCGAATACGTCTATTTTATACGATGGTATTTCTGGGTAGGAAGTACGGACGTATCTCATGTCCGCTGAGTGTTCTGTTCTCGAGAACGTGTGAATATTTGTCCGCAATTACACAATTAACCGTGCTACCCGATGCAACGGTAACGTTATTAAACAGTATCGAACCTTTGACGCAAGCACCTTTTGAAACGTGTACTCCGCGGAAAAGAATCGAATTCTCCACTTCGCCTTCAATAACACATCCGTCGGCAACTATGGAATTTTTCACGCTACCGCTATCTTCGATTCTGCACGGTGCGCTGTCGCGAACCTTGGTGTAGATAGCTCCGCCGTCACGGAATATCTCGTCGCGAATATTCTTGTCAAGCAGTTCCATCGAATGCATGTAATAGTTCGACATAGTGTCGATGCTAGCAAAATAGCCTTTATACTCGTAACCGTAAATGTTGTATTCGGCTGCGCCTCTTATTAGTACGTCACGCGAAAAACTCTTATATCCGAGTTCTTCGGCATTGTCGATAATCGATAACAAAAACTTGCGGTTAATTATTAGAATGTTCGTAAAAGCATTGATAACTCCGCTTTGCTTGGGCTTGGTAACGACTTTTCTCACTCTGCCACTACTGTCTACTTCGACGGAAGTGCGCGTTTTTTCGTCACTCCTACCCAAGTCTTTCTTGTGGTATATGACTGTAATGTCGGCATGTTTTTCTATATGATAGTTTATAGCGTCGGAAAAATCGATATTGCATACGTTGTCGCAATCTGACATAAGCACATACGTTTCAGTCGCTTCCCTAAGGTAGTACGCTATGTTTGAGATCGCTTCAAAACGTGACGAATACACGTTCGAGCTTTCTCTGCCGTATGGCGGTAGTATCACTAGTCCGCCGTTCTTTCTCGATAAGTCCCAGCTCTTTCCGCTACCGATATGTTCCATTAGCGATTGGTAATTATATTTTGTAATGACTCCGACATTACAAATACCGCTGTTGACCATATTCGAGAGAACGAAGTCGATAAGACGGTACCTGCCTGCGTAAGGAACAGACGCAAGCGTTCTTGCTGCCGTAAGTTCGCTCACTTCTTTGTCGTGGATATTGGAAAATACTATTCCCAGAGTTTTCATTTATTTTGCCCCTTTTTCTACTTGTTTTCTACAATCTCGCCCGATGCGATCTTTTTTCCGCGTACGACACAAGTTCCTCTTCCTATTAGCGCGATATGATACTTGTCGCTGTTTGCGTCGCCTATCTCAACATTATCTTCTATTGTTACAGATTCGTCGATCATGCCGTAATTCATTGTCACGTTCTCACCGATCTTTGTCCCGCGCATTATCACGCTGTCACGAATGACACTGCCTTTACCGATGGTCACGTTCTCGGAAATTACGCTGTTGATTACAGTGCTGTTTATTTCGCAACCTGCCGTAAATATCGAATTCACGACGTTACCGTCGGATCCGACATACGACGGAGGTAACGGCTCGTTACGCGAATAAATCTTCATATCGGAATCGTTGAGGTTTATTGCAGGATTGTCGCCGAGTAAATCCATGTTCGCTTCCCATAACGAAGTCACGGTGCCTACGTCCTTCCAATAACCGGAGAATTCGTAAGCATACATCTTCCTGCCGTGTGCCAACATATACGGAATTATATTCTTGCCAAAATCGTTTTGAGAATTCTTGTCCTCTTCGTCGCGCTTTAGTTCTTCTACAAGCACGTCTTTTTTGAAAATGTACACGCCCATGGATGCGTGCAGGCTCTTTGGTTTTTTTGGCTTTTCTTCAAAATCAATAATGCGCTTGTTCTCGTCGTAGCTCATTATTCCGAAACGCGAAGCCTCATCGGGACTAACGTCGATGACCGCTATAGTACAGTCCGCTCCCGACAAAACGTGCTCTGCCAGCATTTTTGAATAATCCATTTTATAGATGTGGTCACCACTAAGAATAAGTACGTTGTCACTGTCGTATTTATCTAAAAAATGTAAATTTTGGTAAATTGCGTTCGCCGTGCCTTTATACCACTCTCCGCCGGCTTTTGCCTGATACGGTGAGAGTGTATGCACTCCGCCGTTTTTTCTGTCAAGATCCCACGGTTCTCCGCTACCGATATACTCGTTAAGTATCAATGGTTCGTATTGAGTAAGCACACCGACGGTATCGATGTTCGAGTTCGCACAATTACTTAGTGTAAAGTCGATTATGCGATACTTCGATCCGAACGAAACCGCAGGTTTTGCGATGCCTACAGTTAGCGCATGAAGGCGTGTACCCTGTCCGCCGGCAAGCAACATTGCAACGCACTTTTTCCTTTTCATTTTTTGTTCCCCCTGCTATAATTCTTCTTTACAAAATATACGCCCGACATGGGTTGTATGTCTATTACTAAGCTGTGCGTAAATCCGTGTGACGGCACGTTCTCCGCATGATACTTCACGGGCTCGCGATTGAATCCGTTCAAATCCGAAGCAAGTTTTACGGTATAAGTGCCTTTGTCTACACCGAAACGATAATTCTTGTATTCGACGGGTGAAAAGTTTATCACCGACAACACGATATTGCCTTTTAGATCGCTACGTTCGTACACGATTACGTTTTGGTTTCTATCGTCAACCACATGCCAACGGAAACCATCGAGGCTGTCATCACGTTGCCACATGGGGGCATTGAGTTTATAAAACGTATTAAGCGCTTTTACGAATTGTTGCGCTTCCGCATGGCGCGGATAGTCAAGCAATAGCCAATCGAGCTGTTGCACATAATTCCACTCGATGAATTGTGCGAATTCGCAACCCATAAACAACAATTTTTTGCCCGGGTGCGTGTACATATTCATTAAAAAGTTCCTTAGTCCTGCAAACTTTTGATCGTATTCGCCTGGCATCTTGTTTACGAGCGAGCACTTGCCGTGCACTACTTCGTCATGCGATATAGGAAGTATGTAATTTTCGCTGAACGCGTATGTGATCGAGAACGTAAGGTTATTATGTTTGCCTGCTCTAAACAGCGGATCGGTCCTAGCATAGTCGAGAGTGTCGTTCATCCAGCCCATGTTCCACTTGAAGTTGAATCCTAGGCCACCGTCGGACACGGGCTTTGTCACCATCGGCCAAGCGGTAGATTCTTCCGCAATCATGAGTGCTTTCGAGTGACGAGCAAATACTGCCGTGTTTAGCTTTTTGAGGAACGCAACCGCCTCTTCGTTCTCTCTTCCACCGAATCGGTTGGGTGACCATTCTCCGTCACGTCTGCCGTAATCGAGATACAACATACTGGCAACCGCGTCAACCCTCAATCCGTCGACTTTGTATACGTCAAACCACATTAGCGCATTGCTACATAAGAATGTCTGCACCTCACCTCTGCCATAATCGAAACAGCATGTGCCCCATTCCTTATGCTCGCGACGGAGCGGATCTTTCGGCTCGTACAGAGTCTGTCCGTCAAACTCGGCTAGGCCGTTTTCGTTCTTCGGAAAATGCCCCGGTACCCAATCTATTATTATTCCTAAATTGTTCTTGTGTAGTTTTTCGACAAGGTACGCGAAATCTTCCGGCGTACCATAACGCGACGTCGGTGCAAAATACCCCGTAACTTGATAGCCCCAAGATCCGTCGAACGGATATTCCGCAATACCTATTAGCTCAAGATGAGTGTAGCGCATCTTTTTGAGATACGGCACAATCTCGTCGGCAAACTTGCGATACGAATACGGATTGCCGTCCTGATACCTTTTCCATGAACCTATATGTGCCTCGTAAATATTCATCGGTGAAGCATATATATTCTTTCCCGATAATTTTTCGTGGTATTTTTCGTCATTTATTTTTATGGCCGACAGCGGGAAAACCTTGCTGTTTGTGCTCTCGTGCGTTTCGGAATGGAATGCATACGGATCGGATTTATATATCACTCTGCCGTCCGCCGTGGTAATGCGAAACTTGTAGCCGTCAAAACGTTTTACGCCGTTTATTTCCGCTTCCCACACACCGCCGTCTGTGCGCGCCATCTTCTGTCCGTCCCAACCGTTAAAGTCGCCCACAACCTCAACCGACTTAGCGGAAGGCGCAAACGTTCTTACAGTGGCTTTTCCGGTGCTCTCGTCAAGCACACAAC
>CAVEYH010000016.1:0-4083 GCA_963620055.1 bacterium
TTAATGAAGTAGTATTATTTTATATAATACTGCTTCTTTTTTTTTGTAAAAAGTGAAAAATAATTTTATCCTTACACCATCACGGCAGACCAACAGACAACTACCCGCACGGCAGACCAACAGACAACTACCCGCACGGCAGACACAACCCTCGTCCTTACGTCATGTTGAGTAGAGTGAAACGAAGCGGAATCGAGAAAGCTAGCGACACGACAGCGGAACGTAATATTATATAATTTTTACGGCTTTGGAAAAATAAAAAAATTTTGTTTCATTGCTTGAAAAATTTTTTAGATTTTGCTATAATGGTTGCATCAATGAGCAACAGAAATGTGTAAGTCCGATTGTTTGTAGGGCTTGCACATTTTTTATTTTGCCAAAAAAAGGAGCGCTTATGGAAGTAGTTAAGCAAAACAAAATGGCTGTAAAGCCCTTAAAAAAATTATTATGGGGAATGGGACTACCGATGATAGTTTCGATGGTTTTACAGGCCCTTTACAATGTGGTAGACAGTGTTTTCGTTGCCAACATGGAGGGGACGGGAGCGCTCGCGAACGAGGCGTTGACCTATGCGTTTCCGATCCAAATTTTAATTATCGCAATAGGCGTAGGGACGGGCGTGGGACTCAACGCACTGCTTTCAAAGAGCTTGGGCGAAGGTGACAGCGAAAAAGTAAACAAGGTTGCCGGAAACGGGATTTTCTTGTCGCTCGTTATCTATCTCGTGTTTTTGGTTTTTGGCCTATTCGGTTCAAATTGGTTTATCTCGCTCTTCACCCAAAACGAGGAAGTTATCAAAATGGGCGGAAGTTATTTGAAAATTTGTAGCAGTCTTTCGCTCGGATCAATCGGGTTTACGATTTACGAGAGATTTTTGCAAGCGACCGGAAAAACAATGTATTCGACGATTGCGCAAATTTCAGGCGCCGTCGTAAATATCGTGTTTGACTATGTATTTATTTTTCCGCTAGGCATGGGAGTTAGCGGTGCTGCGTGGGCAACCGTTTTTGGACAGTTCGTTTCCTTGTTTATCGCGATGATTTTGCATTATACCAAAAATAAAGAGATAAACGGAAACTTAAAATACATAAAACCGAGCGGTGGCATAATCAAGGGAATTTATGTAATCGGAATTTCGGCCGCAATCATGCAAGCACTGCTTTCGGTTATGATGGCAGGCATGAATATCATTTTAGGCATGGCAAATGCAAACCCGACCGTTCTCGTCGGCTCGTTCGGGATCTATTATAAGATTCAACAAATAGCACTATTCTCATGTTTCGGGCTTTCAAACACGATAATTACAATTTTATCTTTTAGCTACGGAATGAAAGACAAGCAACGTTCAAAAAGCTGCATAAAGTATGGAATTATTGACACGATTATCGTGGCTTTCATTATAACGATATTGTTTGAAATTATCGCAAATCCGCTCTCAAAATTGTTTGCGCTATCGGGCGGATCGTCCGTCGAGCTCATTGCCGTTTGCGAAAAAGCAACCCGTATTGCATCTATCGGTTATGTTTTCATGGGATTTAATATTGCCGTCCAAGGAATTTTGCAGGCACTACGCTATGCTTTCAAGCCGTTTTTGACGGCACTGTGTAGGCTCGTAATTTTCGTGTTCCCGATAGCATACTTATTTACATTGTCACCGTCCGTCGTAGATATTGTTTGGTGGACTTTCCCTTTGGCCGAAGCCTTGACGGCAATTGTTTCGTTCTTCGTTTTGCGTAACGCGATGAAAAAGAAAATTAACGTCTTGCAAGATAACGGCTGACAGTCATTTTTATAGTCAATAGCGATTTTAGTGAAAAAGCGCCCTATTGTAGAAATAGAGGCGCTTTGTTATAATTCAATCTCAAATATTCTTGTTACAGCTCAATCTCAAATATTCTTGCGGAGTTTGATTCGGGGAATTCGACGGTGAGCATGTCGCCACTCAGTGCGAATTTTGTCGGGACGGAATTCGGGTAGCCGAGAGCCACGGATTTTGCGCCCGTGAGCGGAATTTTGGCTGTTTTATTATCGCGGAGTACCCACACGGCAAGGTAGAGTTTTTCCCTGCCGTTCTCGTCGGCTTTCAGCCCGCAAGACACGGTTTGTGCGGAAAAATCGGTAAAGCCGAGCGGAAAATACGGAGAGGCTTTGCGCTTTATTTCGGCTAATTTTTCGCTGTACTCGACACCTTCGCGGACAAGGTTGAATTTATCCGCCGAAAGTTTACTTAGGTCACTCGCAAGGTGCATGCGCCCCAAAAAAGCATTGACCATGTTTAGCACGACTTTCTCGCAGGTGACGGTGTTCGGGTCTACTTCACCGCCGATACAAGGTGCGGAAACGGGATAACTCCACACGGCGGCTTGCTCGGGGAGTACGGCGGACAGCACGTTGCCGACGATGTACGGGTACATAAGATCGCGGATCTGATCGGAAGTGCTGACGATCGAAAAGTGTTTGAGCGTCTCGTAGTCCATGCGCATACCGCCCGACGAACAAGTCTCGAACAGCACACCGTTAAACCGAGTTTGCATCTCGTCCGCCCACTTTAAGTAAGTCTTGCGTTCCTCTTCAAAATCGCCGTCCACAAAGCCGGAATCGACATTGTAGTCCATTTTTATATAGTCTGCGCCATAGTCCTCAACCATGCGCCGAATCGTTTCGGTGAGATAGTCACGCACTTTTTTAGCGCGGAAATCGAGAATATACTTGTTTCCGACGTGAATACGCGCGCCGTTGCGGTGCAAAAAGCAGTCCTCGTCGTAATACTCGAGCATCTCGGCACACTTGTCGCCTATGATCTCCGGCTCGATCCACAGTCCCGCTTTGAGTCCCAGCGAACGAATATAATCTGTCGTGGCTCTGATGCCTTCGGGGAAGTTCTTTTTGCTCTCTTTCCACCGCCCCATGTACGGATAGACCCACACGCCGTCTTCCATGTCGTCGTGCCAACCGCAATCGATGATATAATATTTTGCTCCGGCAGCCGCAACCATCGGCGCATAACCGCGCGTCTTTTTCTCGCAAGGCTCATCCCACGACAAATGCATGTACTCGTTGAAAATAACGGGCAAGTCCCTATCTTCCGCGCTTTTTCCCGCGATATAACGGCGGTACTTCGTCATGTTGCCTATCGTCTCGTTTAGCGTGCTTCCGCTTGCGATCGCAACGCGTGCGCATGTGTACGTCTCGCCTTGGCTCAGCACCCTTGCGTATCTGTGCGCCGAGGACGAATTGCCGATAAGGCTCAAATAAAACTCCTCACCTACTGTCGACAGCTCGTAGTACCAGTTATGATTGCTCTCGATCTCGAACATGACGAATTTACTCGTCAAGCCGTCCTCGATAATGCCTTGCGGTAATTCTTCTTTCGTCGACCAACTGCCTATGTTTGCGAAAGAGAGTTTCTTAAAGTTGCGCGCGTATGAGCGGAAAAAACCGAAATCGAACAGCGAAAATTTGCGCACTTGACACTCAGAGTGATGGCTTTGTACGAATTTATAGAAGTAAGTCTTGTCCGCATTGTCGATGTTCATGCCGAGCGGTAACGTGAGCGTGGAAGCCGACTCGATCGTGATAGGCACGCACGAGATATTCTTGATCGACTTTTCCACAGCCACCGCATCGGTGCCTTCGTATGCCGAAAAAGCCGTCACGACTTCAATATTTTCGTTTCTTTCGGTAATGATAAGCCTGTCTTTTGTCTGCTCGTGCGAGACATACCGCAGAGTAATCGCCTCGCTCGTTCCCACAGCAAAATTATTGTTCACCATCGGTCTCGTTCCGCCGGCAAGCTGGATCTCTGTCAGCGCAAAGCCGTTTAGCGACACCCTCTTTTCATTATCAACGACAATACGATACCCCGAAAATTGTACTTCCATAACGTCCTCTGTAACTATTCCCAGTTTATTCCGTAATTTTACCATATTAAAAGAAAATAGTAAAGTAAAAGCCTCAATCTTCTTTTTTTCAAGCGAAGAAACGAAACAAAATCTTTTCTAATGCGTTTAGTTAAAACAAAATCTTTTCTAATGCATTTAGTTAAAACAAAATCTTACAGATTGCCTTGCCCATATAATAAAT
>CAVEYH010000016.1:4093-13752 GCA_963620055.1 bacterium
ATAATAAATATCTTTCACGTGCCTATTCAAACGGAAAACCGAATATTACGGGAACGAGAGTATAATTTAAAATTGAATCAAAAAATTGTCTATAAATTTTTGCAATGCAAGCTTTTCTTATCTGTTAGCTCAAAAATCGTCTAACCTTAACAACGTAAAACCGGCCTTATCTGCTTTACGTCATCTCCTGACTAAAATAATCGAATTATTAACTGTCAATCTCCGCTCCCAAACAAAAATACCGCACGGCACCGCAATTTATTTGACAAAAGAGCGGTGAAGTGATATTATACGGCTATCGACAAGGACGTCGCGAAGTTTTTTCGCGTCGTCTTTTTTTCGTATAACGGAGTTTTTAAGATGCTATTGCCTATTCGATATTGCCGAGACAGTGCGATCAAGGTTTAACAACAACGTGCAAGGTTTAACAATAACTATACGAAAAAACTTGCCGACGAATAAAGCGAATCAGAGAGTGGACTGACAAATGTTTAATTTTGACGACAACAAATTTAGCGAAGGCAACGTACGCATACCGTCGGGGTGTGCGATAAGCGGATACTTCTCGAAAAAGGGCAATCGAGTCACGGGTGACAAGATCGTGCAGTCTATCGCGTACATGCACGACCGTTCGAACGGTTTGGGCGGAGGTTTTGCCGGATACGGCATTTATCCCGAGTACAAGGATCAATACGCGTTCCACGTCTTTTATAGCGACATGCACGCGCGCGAAGTCACCGAGCAGTTTCTAAACGAGCATTTCGACATAGTGAATCTCTCGAGGATCCCGACACGCAAGCATCCGCGCATCACGGACGAACCGCTGATTTGGCGGTACTTTGTCACACCGCTCCCGACAAAACTGGCGGCGTCGCAACTCGACGAAAAGGAATTTGTCGTCAAGTGCGTCATTAACATAAACCGCAAGATCGACGGTGCGTACGTCTTTTCGAGCGGTAAAAACATGGGCGTATTCAAGGCTGTGGGCTATCCCGAAGACGTCGGCGAATTCTATCGGTTGGACGAATACAAGGGACATTGTTGGACGGCGCACGGCAGATACCCGACAAACACCCCCGGTTGGTGGGGCGGTGCTCACCCCTTCTCGCTCCTCGACTACACGATCGTGCATAACGGCGAGATTTCCAGTTACGATGCGAACCGTCGCTATATCGAGAGTTACGGCTACAAATGCACTCTGCTCACCGACACCGAGGTCATAACGTACATTATCGATTTTCTAAACCGCAAGAAAGGTTTGACACTCGAGGACACGGCGCGCGTGATCGCTCCGCCGTTTTGGGCGCAAATAGAACGTCTGCCGGAAAAGGAAAAACAGCGGTTTACCACTCTGCGAAAATCGTTCCCGTCACTGCTCGTCACAGGCCCGTTTAGCATAATTTTAGGTTACGAAGGCGGAATGATGGCACTCAACGACAGACTAAAACTTCGTAGCATGGTTGCAGCGGAAAAAGACGATGCGCTACTCGTTGCCAGCGAAGAGTGCGCAATACGTGCAATATGCCCCGATCCCGACCGCATTTGGACTCCGCGCGGAGGCGAGCCGGTGTTTGCGACCTTGGAGAAACAACAATGAAAGTAAACTATTTTCAACCCGAATATGAGATAATCAGGAACGACAGCCGTTGCATTCGTTGTCGGCTGTGCGAGAAACAATGTGCGTTTAACGTGCATACGTATGACGAAAAACACAACATAATGCTTGCGGACGAAACGAAGTGCGCCGTTTGTCACCGTTGCGCCGCCGTATGCCCCACGAACGCAATCAAGATAGTCAGGAGCGGTAATTGCTTCAAGTACAACCCGAACTTTACCGAGAGCCTTATACGTGACGTGTATGCGCAATCGGAAACGGGAGGAGTCCTCCTCTCCTCCATGGGTACGCCGAAAGACTATCCGGTGTATTGGGACAAGTTACTGGTCAACGCTTCTCAAGTCACGAACCCGTCCATCGATCCGCTCCGCGAGCCTATGGAGACACGCACTTATCTCGGCAAAAAGAGTGAAAACTTGCGCTACGGCAAGGACGGTGAGATCGTCGCGGACGAGCATCCGTGTCTAAAACTCGAGACGCCTATAATGTTTGCCGCAATGAGTTACGGCTCGATCTCGAAAAATGCGCACGAGAGTTTGGCACGTGCCGCCACGACTCTCGGGACGTTCTACAACACGGGCGAAGGCGGACTGCATCGTGACTTTTACCGCTACGGCAAGCACACGATCGTGCAGGTAGCGAGCGGACGTTTCGGTGTGACCGAGAGCTATCTTACCGCCGGTGAAGCGATCGAGATCAAGATCGGTCAGGGCGCAAAACCCGGTATAGGCGGTCACCTCCCCGGGCGCAAAATAAGTGCGGACGTCGCTTCGACACGTATGATTCCCGAAGGCTCGGATGCGATTTCACCCGCTCCGCACCACGATATTTACAGCATCGAGGACCTTCGCCAACTCGTCTATTCGCTAAAAGAAGCGACCGAGTACCGCAAGCCGATTATCGTCAAGATCGCCGCCGTTCATAACATTGCCGCCATTGCGAGCGGTATCGCACGTAGCGGTGCGGACATCATAGCGATTGACGGTTTTCGTGGCGGTACGGGTGCGGCTCCGACAAGGATCCGCGACAACGTCGGTATTCCCGTCGAACTTGCGCTCGCCGCCGTCGACGAGAGATTGCGCAGTGAAGGGATTCGCAGTGAAGTGTCCGTCGTGGTTTCCGGCTCGATCCGTTCCGGTGCGGACGTGGTCAAGGCTATCGCTCTCGGTGCCGATGCCGTGTATATCGGTACTGCCGCACTCGTGGGACTGGGGTGCCACCTCTGCCGCTCGTGCCACACGGGCAAGTGTAATTGGGGTATCGCCACGCAAGATCCCGAACTCATGAAACGTCTCGATCCGGACGAAGGCGCGCGCCGTCTTGTCAATCTTGTCACGGCTTGGACGAACGAGATAAAAGAAATGATGGGCGGTATGGGCATCAACTCCATCGAGGCTCTGCGCGGAAACCGCCTAATGCTCCGCGGTATCGGACTTACCGAAAAAGAACTCGAGATTTTGGGCATAAGCCATGCGGGCGAATAAACGGAGGTTAGCTATGACAACTATCGATTGTAAAAATATGCCGTTTGACGAACTAAACGAGCGCGTAAGAACTTGCCGTGACCACGACATCACGTTAGACGGCGCACTCGGTCAACGCTATATCGGTTGCGGACTCGGGAATAAGGACATCACGATCGTAGGCACCCCGGGGAATGCGCTCGGAGCGTACCTCGGCGGAGCGAATATAACCGTGCTCGGCAACGCTCAGGACGCCACGGGCGACACCATGAACGACGGCAAAATCACCGTGTTCGGACGCGCGGGCGATACCGTGGGTTACGCCATGCGTGGCGGTGAAATCTTGATACGGGGCGATGCCGGCTTTAGAATCGGTATTCACATGAAAGAATACGGCAGTCAAGTCCCCCGCATCGTGATCGGCGGAAAAGCAGGCGATTTTTTGGGCGAGTACCAAGCCGGCGGTGTGATCGTCGTGCTAGGCCTAAACAATGATGATAATTGCAACAAAAACGATAATTGCAACGAACACAATAACGTTTGCCGTGACAGTGGTAACGTTTGCAACAAAAACGATAATTGCAATATAAACGATAACATTTGCCCCGTAGGAGCTTATTGTGCCACGGGACAATACGGCGGTAAAATCTATATAAGAAGTACCGTCGCACCCGATGCGCTTCCACCCCAAACCGACGTCGATATGCACGCCGACATTACGGAAATTCTACCGCTACTCCGTGACTACGCAACGACTTTCGGTGCTGACTACGACGCACTCGCGACGGCTAACTATATCCGCCTCACCCCTTCCACGTCCAATATCTACAAACGCCTATATACCAATAGGAATATGTGATTAAGCTAGCCTTCTTCCCCTTCCGGAATATGTGATTAAGCTAGCCTTCTTCCCCTTCCGGAATATGTGATTAAATTAGCTCTCTTTCCTTTCTCTATGATAACCCGAGTGACGACACTTGCCCCTCGAGCTATCTTTTTTTAGCCTAGCTTTTTAGTGCTAGCCTTTTATCTGTAATAGTTTTATGCAATTACTTTTTATTCGTAATAGCCTTTATCTGTAATAGTTTTTATCTATAATGATTTTCGGACTGCCTTTTTATTCGCACTAGTCTTTTATCTGCCTATAAGCACTCCGTTTTCGTTTTTAAGCTCGATAACCTTTGAAAAATAGCCGTCCACTCCGTCCGTATGATCGATTACGACAATTGTTTTTCCTTTATCGCGCAGGCCGACAAAGTATTGAATCAATTTGCAAATTTCCACTTTGCTTAACCCCTTAAACGGTTCATCCACGCCTATAACAGTATCGGTTGTCTTTGCCGATTTTAAGATTTTAATGCGTATATTTTCACCGCCCGAAAGCGTACCGACGGGCTGTCCGATTTTAAGATGCCCGAGAAGAATTTTCTCTGCATTCTCTAATGTTTGAGCTACTTGTTTGTCGATTTTTTCGAAGAAACTTACCCCTTCGGAAATTGTCATTTTCCACACGTCGAAAATACTTTTGCCGTCAATCTTGTATTTTTTTAGAATCTTATTAAAGCCAGTCCCTTCGCACTCCTTACATTCGAGTCTGGTAAGCATATCGCGATCGCTCCCGTATTCGATATACCCCGCACCCTGACAAACGGGACACATGCCGTCATTACCGGTTAAATTCGAGAAAAACTTTTTGTCTTTCGAAAACTTTTTAGCATAAGCATCGGAAATTCGGACGGCAATATCCAATGCGGTTGCCACAGAGGAATTTTTGTTTCCCAATAGAGGCTTTTGGTTAATGTACTCATATCTTTCAAACCATTGAGGAAAATACTCCCTCAACAGTGTCGATTTACCGATACCGGAATATCCGGTGATCAAATTTAACCGATTTTCCGCGACGGAAACGTCGACGCCCTTGTATTGATACACATTGTTGTCGATTGTTATGCGGATAACATTGTCTATTGTCGGAGCTTTTGTCACCACGACGTTTTTCTGTTGTTCCAAATATTTATTGCCGTCTATTAAGAATCCGCCTTTAATTCCGCCTTCCGGCCCTAATGCTATGATCTTTTTTGCCACTCCGGCAAATTTATCGCTATGGTCGACAACCACGATTGTGTGCCTTTTTGACAGTTCAATCACGTTGTCGTATACGTAGGCTTTTTCTTTACACGACAACCCCGCCAGCGGTTCGTCAAGCACGATAATCAAATCTGTCAATTGCGTATTAAAAACTTGAACCATGCGGAGCCTTTGGAGTTCTCCGCCTGAGAGTGTAGGAATGGCGCGATTAAGAAACAGATGCCCGAGATTAAGTTCCGTTGCTTTTTGCACAAAACTTCTAAGACTATCCAGAGTAAACGCCGGTCTGCCGTCGCCGACTTCGTCACATAATCTATTTATGACGATGCTCAATTTTTCAAACGGCATCAACATAAAGTCCCCTATCGAAAGTCCCGCCACTTTGAATTGTTCGAGTTCTTTAGAATATTTTTTTCCTTTACAGCAAGGACATTCTTTTTCCGCATAGAACTGCTTACCTATCGAATGATTTGGCAACATCGGTATACCCGTCATTACGCCGTAGTATTTGCTGGTCCTGCGTGAAAACATATTCGTTTTTTTGAATCTTACAGAATATTTTACAGTGCTTTCACCGTACAAGATTTTTTGCTTTTCCACTTCGGAAAGCTCTCTAAAAGTTTTATTAGTGTCTATTCCCTCGCTATTACAATAATCTTCGATAATTTGCGAATAAAAATCTTTGTGTCTCGTCCAACACTTAAACGGATTCTTTTTTAACGGTGTGCCGTAATCGATAATACGATTCTCGTCCAAAGTCCTCTTAGTGCCCAAGCCAAGACATTCTTGACACAAGTTTGCTTCTTTGTTTAGCACAAAGACATCTTCCGATACACCCAAAATCGTGGCATAAGTCAGTCCCACGCTTCTGTTTAATCCAAAATATGTTCCTATAGTCGATCTAAGATTGTTATTGTGGTTTGATTGCTTGATCGGGACCGCCGCAGTCATGCCGAAAAAAGACCGCACTCGATACGTCGGTTCTGCCACATTGTCCGCAAACATCGACATGAACTCATGTTGACCGATTTGCGCGACGGTATCATAGGCGAGAGACGATTTTCCACTCCCTGACGGCCCTATAATCAAGTTTATTGCATTTTTTACCAATGAAACGTCGATATTTTTAAGGTTGTTAGTCTCTATTCCCTCTAAGATAATATCGTCTTTCATCTAATCCCCTCTGGTTGAAATTATCCTATATAAATCTCGAATTAAAAACTCCAAGGTCTTTTTCGAATGGACACAGAATCTCTCGTCCAACGAATGAATGGTATTCCCTTTCTTTAAGTGCATAGCGTTTATGGGGCATCCGCCTCCGCAAATACCCAAAGCGGGACAATCTTGACACTCATCTTTATTTATCGGGGTTAGTTGTGACCACTCAATAAACAAAGGATCTTTTGTCGCATCGAAAGTTTTATCGTCGACAGTCGTAACAAAATATTGCTTATTATGTAAACAGCCGTGACAAATCCCGACACGTCCGCTCGGCGACACGACAATCTGACCACCGCTTGTCGCGGCACAGTCGGAAAAATAAACTTGCGATGACGCAAAAGCCTTTAACTTCCGCATGATTCGATCTTCGTAAATTCCGAGCTTCCGCAATTCTATAAACTCGTCTATGATAAATTGTGCGGCGGCTTCGTTGTATGACATGGGGACAACAAAGTTTTCGTCGGACATCATTATGTTAAATCCGAAAGATTTTATGCCGTAATTTTCGACAAGACGCAATATCTCCTTCGTGTTTTTAATGGTTTCTTCGCTGAGAGTTACGGAGAGAGATACTTCCACTCCTACATTTTTGCACATATCCAACGTCTCGAGAATCCGCGAAAAAACATTGTGTCCGGCGACGTCTACGCGCATGCTGTTAGCTTCCTCGGTGAACCCGTCTATCGATATAGCAATGGACACGCCCAACTCCTTCAACCTCACGGCGCGCTCTTTTGTCAGCAACAACCCGTTCGAAACCATCGACATTTCGAGATTTTTAACGCACGGTTCTTTCTCTCTCAAATCGTTAATTTTTTCGGCAATATAAACCAACGTGTCGTAATTAACCAACGGTTCTCCGCCGTAAAAAATGATCGCCGGTTTGTTCCCTTCGATATCCAAACCCGATTTTTTAATTTGATCGATAAAGAACGCTATCGCTTTGTCGGCGGTCTCTTTAGACATGTTTTCTAAGGAAAAATTGCTCCTCTTGGATGCGTTATTATTCCCCAAAAAACAATATTTACAAGCCAAATTACATTGTTCGCTCGTAATCATATAGCATACGTTTATCGCGGGAGCGGGTATTTTTGACCGTATAAATGCCAGCACTTTATCGTCTTCGTCGTCTGCCCTTGTCAAAATCTTGTATTTTATCAATTCGTCAACCGCGCCTTTTATATTGCTCGGCGCATCTTCCGACGAAAGACAAAAAGGGCTTGCAAGCCATGTTCGCAAGTCCTCGTATGATTTCATATCCAAATACACCGGTTTCATTCTCAACGAATGATACAGCGCAACCGCATCACCCAAATTGAAAACATGAGTATACCTAGAAACTTTTACCATTATGTTTTCTCCGTATTTAAGGATACGCAATAGTCCCGATAACGATTATGCTCGCACCGAAAAAACATGCACCGCACATTAAAAACCATTTAATGCGCAACATTGCACACAACTATAACTCTCCTATTTTAATTTTATCCTACCACTCTATTGAATCAATGCAATCAGGCTTTTTACGACATGAACAAGCACATGTGCAAGAATTGCAAGCCACACAAGCACACTTTGCGGCCATAGTGAGTCCGTTGCCTATCAAACCAAACATCTTTTCATAATCTAACGTATTTGCGCTCATATTACATTATCTCCCACTCAACATCCGTGGTCAATCCACCGGAACAAGAACAACGACAATTGCACGTGCAACCCGTACACTGCGATATGCATGCAGCCACAATCTCTGTTGCGTTCCCGCTAATGCGTCCAAACATCGAGGCGTATGCATTTTTCTCATACTGAATCATAAAACAATTCTCCTATATGCTTGTTATTTATTGATTCATTTTACCGCAAAATAAAAAATAAGTCAATAACTTTATGCCCGTTTTACTAAATTGTTCACCACAGTGCATAGATTAAATTAGGGTTTAAGGGGGGAATTACCGTCCCTTTTACACGTTTGACAATTGATATATAAATATAGTAAAATAATCGCAAGTACTCTCACGGAGATTTTTTAATGACCGATCAGATAATAAACACGGTGCTCGAATTCCTAAAACGCGTGTTCGTGTATCCCGAAATCGTCACCACGCTCATAGCGATTTTGCCGATCGTGGAAGTAAGGCTCGCTATCCCGATAGGGCTAGGCTTGGGCATGGGCTACATACAATCGTGGGCATTCTCGTTCATAGGCTCGTCGCTCATCGTCCCGCTACTACTGCTCGTGCTGATCCCGTTCGTGAAATGGCTGGCAAAAACTCGGCTTTTCCACAAATTAGGCACGGTCATTTACGAAAAATTCGAAAAGAAAAGCAAGTCCGTCGCCACCGACAAGACTACCGACAATCCCGACAGCGAAAATGCGCAAGCCGACGAAAGTGCAAAGCGCAAAAAACGCAAGAGTGACCTCAAAAAAATGCTGGGCGTGTTCGTGTTTGTCGCGATCCCCCTGCCCCTCACGGGTGTGTGGACGGGCTCTGCCGTGGCTTCCATCATAAAACTGCCGTACGGCAAAGCAGTCGCATCCGTTGTGGCGGGCAACCTCGTGGCAAGTCTAATAATTTTACTGCTATGCCGTTTCTTTAACGATTACATCAACTATATTATTATGGCCCTCGCGCTGATCGCAATCGTCGTGGTAGCCGTGCTTATCGTCAAAGTAATCGTACACAAGCCTACCGACACCACTCAAACCGACAATAAAGACTAATTCTTACGGCACGTTGCTATAAATATAACGTGCCACAATAAAATATAGCACGATGCTATATAATAAAATATAACACGTTGCTATAAATCATAATATAGTGCTATAAAAAGCCTTCGACTCACCCTCGAAGGCTTTTGGCGTACATGCTTAAAGATTATTTTCGCTTCTTTTTTCTTCGTTTGAAAAAAGTATACACTGCACTCTCTATTAAAAGTACAGTGTATTATTAAAAATAACCCTTACTAACTAAAAAATAAAATATATTACGGCTAACGCCTAAATCTCTCGGCTACGCTCGAGATGACATGGGGGGGTACGGCTACCGTGTCGCGCCCGAGATGACGTGAAAAAATATCGGCTATAACTACCGCCACGAGAAAGTGCGACTCGGCTAACATTACCGCCTCGATTGTCACACGATGCACTTACTTCCACCTACTTGTCGACATTAAAAGCGTTGCGGAGCGCGACGCGTTAAGCGGACAGTCCGGTGGACTGTTCGTAGCCAAAGCGGTGAGCAATCTATGATTGCGAACTGTGGCTTGTCCCG